>NZ_JBWKZJ010000016.1:0-65722 GCF_059424365.1 Brevundimonas sp. GW456-12-10-14-LB3 | reverse complement strand
CCAATGGTACTTCGTCTCAAGGCGCGGGAGAGTAGGTCGCCGCCGGGTCTACCAGGCGGACAGCCGATGATGAAAAATCCTTGTCGCACCCCTTCTTCCTCCACAAACCACCCCTGCCGCGGGATGGAGCAGCCCGGTAGCTCGTCAGGCTCATAACCTGAAGGTCGCAGGTTCAAATCCTGCTCCCGCACCCAAACAATCAAGCCGCTGGATCAACGATCTAGCGGCTTTTTGCTGCCTGAACCCCCAAGCCCGCGCCCCCCCCATCCCTGACCCGAACGCCCAGCGTCCCAGCAGCTGAAGTGAGGTTTGTTCTCGAGCGAACCCGCTCGACGGTCCTGGACGCAAGTCCGGTCTGGACTCAACGCTGGCTTGGCGCGCTCGATCGCTGCCGGCGGCCTTGCAGTCAGCGCCGCCATGAGCCATCCAGACAGGATGCGGACACCGGAGCAGGGGCGGGCGCCCAAGAAGCCCACAATCGACGATGTGGCGCGGCTGTCGGGCGTTGCGCGGACCACGGTGTCACGCGTCCTCAACGGCGGCCCCAATGTTCGCGATCCGGTGCGACGCAAGGTGCTGGAGGCTGTGAAGGCCCTGGACTACCGCGTCAATCCTCAGGCGCGGTCGCTGGCCGGCGGCGCCAGCGGTGTTCTGGCCCTGATCCTGGCCTCGGACCTGGATGCGGAGCCCAACTCCTTCTACGCCTCTGCGCTGGAGCTTGGCGCGATACGGGAATGCCTGCTGGCGGGCTTTCAACTGATCACCCGCCACGTGCCGCAGGATGATCCTGCGGCGGTCCAGCAGCTGTTGGAGATCGCGACCAGTCAGAGGTGCCAGGGGGTGATCTTGACGCCGCCCTTTTGCGACAACGTCGATCTGATCCGGCAACTCAGGACCAGAGGCGTTCACCTGGCCGCCGTGTCGCCCGGCGGCGACGGACGGGGGCTGGTCGACGCCGTCGGCATCGACGACGAGGCGGGAGGACGGGACATCGCCCGCCATCTGATCGATCTGGGCCATCGACGACTCGCTTATCTCAGTGGGATACCGGGCCATCTGTCCGCCAAGAGCCGTTTGGACGGCGTAAGGCGCGCGATGAGAGAAGCGGGGCTGGATGAGGCGGCCTTGGTGGTGGAGCCGGGCGACTTCACCTTCCGATCGGGCGGGTTAATCGCTTCGCGCCTCCTTTCGCTCAGCCCTCGCCCCACCGCTCTGATCTGCGCCAATGACGATATGGCCGCAGGCGCCCTGTCGGTGGCCCATGCGCGCGGCCTTCAGGTGCCGGGTGATCTGTCGATTTCCGGCTTCGACGACACGCCCGTCTCGGGCATCGTCTGGCCGCCCCTCACGACGGTGCACCAGCCGCTGAAGGAGATGGGCGGAGAGGCGGTCCGGCTGCTCTCGGGTCGGATCGCAGAAAGAGACGCCGGCGATTGGACCTTCCGCACCCTGCCGCATGCCGTGGTCGCGCGAGAATCGGCGGGAAGCTGGGCGGGATAAAAGGCTGGAAGCCTTGACGCGCTCGTTCTCGCCGTCATTATGGAAGCGCTTCCAATAAATCGACAGGCGCGTCAGACGTCCGCAGGGAGGAAGGCATGAAAGCTCACACGGCCGCGATTTGCGCCTTGTTTTTGGCTGCTTCAGGCGCGGCGGGATGCGCTTCGGCGCCGGATGGCGGCTGGATCACGACCGGGGACCAGTCCCGCCTCATGCAACACGAACCGCTGATGATGAGGCGGGCGGCTGTTCAGGCGACGGGCCAGGCGGTGCTTCTTGACCCGCAGACGCCGCTTCAAACCATTGTCGGCTTCGGCGCCGCCATAACGGATGCGTCGGCGTATCTTATCCAGAGCCGGATGACGCCCGCTCAACGCGACGCCCTGATGCGCGACCTGTTCGGCCGGGCGGACGGCGGGCTGGGGTTCGACTTCACGCGCGTGACGATCGGCGCGTCCGACTTTTCGCGGAGCCACTACAGCCTCGCAGATCAAGCCGATCCCTCGCTGGCGGGGTTTTCGGTCGCCCCCATGGCTGCGGAGGTGTTCCCCACGGTTCGCCAGGCCCTGGCGATCAATCCTCAGCTCAAGATCATGGCCACGCCGTGGAGCGCGCCGGGCTGGATGAAGACGACGGGCTCCTTGATCCAGGGAGAGTTGAAGCCCCAATACTATTCGACCTATGCCGAGTATCTGACGCGCTATATTGCAGAGGCTGCGGCAGAGGGCGTGCCGACCCACTATATCAGCATTCAGAACGAGCCTGACTTCGAGCCCGACTCCTATCCCGGCATGCGGTGGGGACCACAGGGGCGCGCGACGTTCATCGGGCGGGACTTGGGACCCCGACTGGAGCGGTCGGGGGTGGAGACGAAGATCCTCGACTGGGATCACAACTGGGACAAGCCGGAGCAGCCCTTGGGCGTATTGGCCGACCCTGAGGCCCGGGCCTATGTCTCCGGCGTCGCCTGGCATTGCTATGCAGGCGACGTCTCGGCCCAGTCGAAAGTGTTCGACGCCTATCCCGACAAGGACGTCTTCTTCACGGAATGCTCCGGCGGCGAGTGGGCCCCCGCCTTCAAGGACAGCTTCGTCTGGACCATGAAGAGCCTGATCATCGGCGCAGTGGAAAACCATGCGCGCGGCGTTCTGATGTGGAACATCGCCCTGGACGAAAACCATGGTCCGCACGCGGGCGGATGCAGTGACTGCCGCGGCGTGGTGACGATCGACAGCCGAACCGGCGCCGTTCAGAAGAACCAGGAATACTACGCCTTTGGGCACGCCAGCCGATTTGTACGCCAGGGCGCCAGGCGCGTGGAGGTGGCGAAACCGGAGGGGCTTGAGGCGGTCGGTTTCGTCAATCCGGATGGGCGACGGGTGCTGGTGGTCCTGAATCCGGCGGACGTTGAGGCGCGCTTCGATGTCGGCGAAGCGGGCCGGCGGGCCCAGGTCCTCCTGCCGGCCTCCAGCGCCGCCACCTACGTATGGAGCAGCCCGCGCTAAGGCCTATCTTGTCAAAAATGCAAAAGGTGGTAGCGTGTTGGAAGCGCTTCCAGTGAGCGCCAACAAAGAAGGACGCAGGCCCAAGGGGCGCTGCGCCGAGGAAACGTGAGGGGAGATCAAATGCGCAGCGCATTCGCTGGGGGCAGTTCCATTCGTTCAAACCAGGGTCGCCGTCGCCTCCGCGTCACGGCTTCGGCCTTGGCGCTGGCTTCCGTCCTGCCGACGGTCGCCGTCGCCCAAACCCAGACGCCGCCGTCGGGCGCCGACGCCGCTCCGACGGAGGTCGAGGAGATCGTCGTCACCGGTCTTCGGCGAGGACTGGCGGATTCGATTTCCATCAAACGGCGGGAAACTTCGATCGTCGAAGCGGTCTCGGCGGAGGATATCGGCAAGCTGCCCGATGTCTCCATCGCGGAATCCATCGCCCGTCTGCCTGGGTTGGCGGCTCAGCGCGTCAACGGCCGCGCCCAGGTGATTTCGATTCGGGGCCTGGCGCCGGATTTCACCACCACCCTGCTGAACGGGCGTCAACAGGCCAGTTCGGGCGACAACCGGGCGGTGGAATTTGACCAATATCCATCCGAACTACTGTCCGGCGTCGTCATCTATAAGACGCCGGACGCCGAGGTCTCGGGCATGGGGCTGTCCGGCACGGCGGATCTGCGGACCGTGCGGCCATTGACGTTCGGCGACCGCGCCGTGGCGGTCAACCTTCGCGGCGAGATGACCGAAGGCGACGCCCTCAACGATGATATCCGCAACTATGGCGGACGTTTCTCGGTCAGCTATATCGACCAGCTGGCGGACGGGACGCTTGGCATTGCGCTCGGATACGCCCACCTGGATTCCCCGTCGCAGAACAAACACTACAAGGCCTATGGTTATGAGTCGTTCGGCGGGGTCTGCGAACCCAGCGCGCCCGGATCGACCTGCACTGTCGATTCCGTCCAACCGGACAGCGCCGACACGGCCCTGCTGCTGAACGGACAGGAAATCTTCTCGACGTCACGCCTGAATCAGCGCGACGCGGTCATCGGCATTGTCGAATGGCGTCCGAACGAGCGGGTCCATTCGATCCTCGATCTCTACTATTCGAAATTCGAGCAGGAAGAGACCACGCGGGGCGCGCAGTGGTTTTCGAACGCCTGGGCTGACGACGCCTATTTTACGGGGGTCGTGACCGAGGATCGCGGCGGCTCGTCGTTCGGCCGCAGCGGCACGATCCACAACGCCGTTCCCATCATCCGCAACGACCGCAACACCCGCGAAGACGAGATTTTCTCGGTCGGCTTCAACACCCAGTACGAGCTGAACGACCGGACCCGCCTCGTCGCCGACCTGTCCTATTCGAACAATCGTCGCCGCGAGACCATTCTGGAAACCTACGCCGGCTATGGACGGGGGACGTTCGGCGTGACGCCATCGACGCCGAACGTCGGCCGCACCCTGGACGTCATTGACTTCACGGTGAACGACGACGGCTATCCGACCTATGCCGAAGGTCTGGACTATGCGGACGCCTCGCAGGTGTCGCTGGGTGACCGGGCGCCTTGGGGCGGCTGGGGCCACGACGGAGCCATTCGCTTCCCCGACGTCGAGGAGACCATCCAGTCCGCCGATCTGAAGATCGAGCGCGACATGGAGGGCTTCTTCAACACCTTCACGGCCGGCGTAAACTACGCCAAGCGCGAGAAGTCCAAGAGGGTCGATGATTATGACCTGTTCCTGAAGAATGGCCGGCAGCAGGTCTATGTTGACGCTCAGTATCTGGAAACGCCGGTGTCGCTGGACTGGGCCGGTTTCGGCAATGTCCTGGCCGTCGATCTGAGCCGTGCGCTTGACGTGTACTACGATCGCGCGCCGATCCTCGACGCCAACTATTTCGACAAGAACTGGGATATCGAAGAACAGGTCACCACGGCCTTCGTGAAGCTGGACTTCATGGGTGGTCGCTGGAGCGGCAATGTCGGCATGCAGGCCGTCGTCCAGAACCAGGAATCGACCGGCGTCGTGATCAACGGCACCGAGCCCGGCGCGCCGATCACGCCGATTTCCGTCACCAAGGGGGCGGACTATCTGGACATCCTGCCGAGCCTGAACCTGATCTATGATCTGGGCGGCGGGCATCGTCTCCGTTTCGCTGCGTCACGCACCATGGCGCGGCCGCGCATGGACGAGATGCGGGCCAATGTGACGCCGGGCTTCAACGCCCTGGTCTGCACGGGCCAGACCTGTCCGCCGGGTTCGACCGTCAATCCCTGGTCCGCCTCGGGCGGCAATCCGAACCTGGAGCCTTGGCGAGCGAACGCCTTCGACCTCGCCTATGAATGGTACGTCGACGCCACCACCTATCTGTCGATTGCCGGATTCTACAAGGATCTGGAGACTTACATCTATGTCCAGAACGGCACCTTCGACTTCACCGGCATACCCCTGCCGTCGACGGCGTCCTCTATTCCGGCGGGTGTGAACATCAGCCCGATCGGACAGATCAGCCTGCCGGCCAACGGCAATGGTGGAACGGTTCAGGGGCTTGAGGTCAGCGGCGCCTTGAACTTCGGTACGGTGTGGGCGCCGCTGGATGGACTGGGCTTGTTGGGCAGCATCTCCTTCACGGAGTCGGATCTGAATCCGGCTCCGGATGGACAGACGGTTCGCATCCCCGGCCTGTCCGGCACGGTCTACAACGTCACCGCCTACTACGAACGCGGCGGCTTCCAGGCGCGGATCAGCAAGCGGTTCCGCGAAGCCTTCAAGGGCGAGGTGGTGCAGTTGTTCGCGACGCGCGGCTACACCGAAATCCTGGACGACGAGCAGATCGACGCCCAGATCGGCTACACCTTCGAGGAAGGGCCTCTGGAGGGATTGGGCGTCCTGTTCCAGGTCAACAACCTGACCAACTCGCCCTATCGGACCCGCCTGGGTCTGGACAGCGGCGGCACGACGACGGCCGACGGCGGCTCCCTGCCGGAGACCTACGAGGAGTACGGTCGCCAGTTCCTGTTCGGCGTCAACTACCGGTTCTAGGGCGCCCCTCCCACGGCCCTGGACACTGGGGCGGGGCGGCCTGCCCGTCCCGCCCTCTCTATTCGCTCATTCGGCCCCTGTAGCATCGAGAGACGGCGCATGACCCTTCGCAAGACCAAGCTTCTATCCCTGCTGCTTCTGGCCGGGTGCGCCCTTGCGCCGATGAGCGCCGTCGGCCAGCAGACCGCCCCCGGTCAAAGTCTCCCGGACTGGCCGGCTCTGACCCCCGCCCACGCGCCGGACGCCGCCATGGAGACGCGGATCGCCCGGATCGTGGCGGGCATGACCCTGGCGCAGAAGATCGGTCAGATGACCCAGCCGGACGTCCGCTACATCACGCCCGAAGAGGTGACCCAGTATTACATCGGCTCGGTCCTGAACGGCGGCGGCGCCTGGCCCGCCATGAATAAGCACGCGACCGTCGCCGAATGGGCGGCCCTGTCGGACCGCTATCATGACGCCGCCCTCGCCACCGACATGGCGGTGAAGATCCCGCTGATCTGGGGTACGGACGCGGTGCACGGCCACAACAACGTCTCCGGCGCCACGCTTTTCCCCCACAATATCGGCCTGGGCGCCGCCCACGACTCCGATCTGATCGAGCGGATCGGCCGCGTTACCGCGCGCCAGGTGCGCGCCACCGGCATCACCTGGGTCTTCGCCCCCACCCTGGCGGTCGGCGAGAACCGCCGTTGGGGCCGCACCTATGAGAGCTATTCCAGCGATCCTCAGCAGGTCGCCGAATATGGCGAGGCCCTGGTCCGCGGGCTTCAGGGCGACCTGACCGGCGACGGCGACGTGGTCGCCACGGCCAAACACTATATGGGCGACGGCGGCACCTATAACGGTCAGGACCAGGGCGAGACCCGCGCCACCCGCGCGGAAATGATCAATCGCCACGCCGCCGGCTATTATTCGGCCATAGAGGCGGGCGTGCAGACGGTCATGGCCTCATACAGCAGCTGGGACGACGTCGCCGCCGGCCACGACTACGGCAAGATGCACGGCAGCCGCGAGATGCTGACCGATGTGCTGAAGGACCGGCTGGGCTTCGACGGCCTGGTGGTGTCTGACTGGAACGGGATCGAACAGGTGCCCGGCTGCGCCAAGGCCGAATGCGCCCAGGCGATCAACGCCGGCATCGACATGGTCATGGTCCCCGAAGACTGGAAGGCCTTCATCGGCAACACCATCGCTGACGTGGAAGCGGGGCGCATTCCAATGTCGCGCATCGACGACGCCGTGACGCGGATCCTGCGGGTCAAGATGCGGTCGGGCCTGTTCGAGCACGCGCCGTCGGAAAGCCGCTACAACGGCCGGGCGGAGGCCGTCGCCGCCGCAGACCTGGCGCGCGAGGCGGTGCGCAAGTCGGTCGTCCTTCTGAAGAATAACGAGTCCGCCCTGCCTCTGGTCCCGGGCGAGAAGATCCTGGTCGTGGGCGACAGCGCCGACAGCCTGTCCAACCAGACCGGCGGCTGGTCCCTGACCTGGCAGGGGACAGAAAACACAAATGCCGACTTCGCCACCGGCGCCACCCTGTTGCAGGCCCTGACGGCCCAGTTCGGCGCCGAGAACATCGTCTATTCCCGCGACGCGGTCGGGGTGGACGTGACCCGGTTCGCCAAGGTGGTGGTCGTCCTGGGCGAGACCCCCTATGCCGAGTACCACGGCGACGTCCGCTTCCCCGCGCCCGTCCAGTACAGCCATCGTCGACCGAACGACCTGGCCCTGCTGCATGCCGTCTCGGGCAAGGGGGTTCCAGTGGTGTCGGTGCTCTATTCGGGCCGTCCCGCCTATGTGAACGACCTGATCAACCTGTCCGACGCCTTCGTCGCCGCCTTCCTGCCGGGCACGGAGGGGGCGGGGCTGGCCGACGTCCTGTCCGGCGGGCCCTATGACTTCACCGGTCGTCTGTCCTTCGCTTGGCCGGGATCGGCTTGCAGCACCGGCGAGCATGAGGGCGAAGTGGTGCAGTTCGCGCGCGGCTATGGCCTCAGCTATGCGCGGCCGGTCCACATGAACCCTCTGCCCCTGCCGCCGACGCCTAACGTCTGCGACCCCATCGGATGATCGCCGCCCAGTAAGCCTGCGACCTGCGGCGGGGCCTCAATGGCGTGTCAGCCGAACAAGGTCGCAGGGCCGCCTGCGGAGACGCCAACCAGGCGGCTACTTCAGCTGGCAGAGATCCAGCTTGTCCATATCGGCATAGTCCAGGTTCTCGCCGCCCATGCCCCAGATGAAGGTGTAGTTGGAGGTGCCTGCGCCCATGTGGATGGACCACGGCGGGCTGATCACCGCTTCGCCGTCCTGGACGATGATGTGGCGCGTCTTGTCGGGCTGGCCCATGAAGTGGAACACTCGGTCTGTTTCGCTCAGGCCGAAATAGAGATAGGCCTCCGATCGGCGGTCATGCAGATGGGGCGGCATGGTGTTCCACACCGAACCGGTCTTCAGCACCGTAACGCCGAGCAGCAGTTGGCACGACTTGACCTTGCCCGGCACGATATACTGGTAGATCGTGCGTTCGTTGGAGGTCTCCAGCGCGCCCCTCTCCAGCGGCGTCGCCGCCTCGATGGGGATCCTGACCAGGTCGTAGCGGGCGTGGGCGGGGGTTGAGACCAGATAGAACCGCGCCGGATCAGCCGCGTCATCGGAGGCGAGGATCACCTCGGCGGCGCCCATCGGCACATAGAGGCCGTCGCGGAAGCCCAGTCGCACGGTCTCGTCGTCGATGATCGCCGAGCCTGCGCCCCCGATGTTGACGACGCCCAGTTCACGGGCGTGCAGGAACGGCTTGCCGGCCAGGGAGGCCGGCTCTGAGTGGCGGGGCAGAGCCAGCGGCGCGTCGGTCGGCACGGCGCCGCCGATGATCAGCCGCTCATGATGCGAATAGTTGAGGCTGATCCGGCCGGGCTGGAACAGGCCGGACACCAGATAGCGGTCGCGCAGCTGCTCATTGGTGGCGCCGTCCACCATGTCCGGATGAGTGGCCTGATAAACCTTGTCGTACATCTTGTCGTACATGTCGCTCTGCCTCGGTTCGGGTGCGGGGGGCGGGAGTGGGACCGGCCGCGTTCAGGGCGCCGGACGGAAGTCGAAGGCCTGATCGGCGGCGAAGGCCTCCCATGACCGGCGGTCGGAAAAGTCGAGGCCGCGGGACCAAGCCGAGCCCATATAGTAGACGAAGGGCCGGCCCGGCGTGACCCGCACCAGCATCAGATAGTTGTCCGCATCCTCGGCGAAGCCTTCGACCATCGACGGGTCGGCGACGACGGCTATGCCCAGGCTGCCGTGCTCGGGATCTTCCGGCTCCCAGAACATCATCCGCCCGCTTGCGGCGTCGCGGGTGACGAAGCCGGCGCCGTTGGCGTTCCGTCTCTTTGAGATGCCGATGCCGACGATCAGCGGGGCGTCGGAGTTCGAATTGAGCGTCGAGGTCATCCGGGTGAAGTTCGACCCCAGCGGCAGGCTGAACGCCCGCGTCTCCCAAACGTTGCGGACCACATCGACCGGCCAGGGGCGGTAGGTCACGCTGAACCGGGCCTCATCGCCGCCGGTGCGGGTGATGGCGTGGGTGGAGAAGTTGCGGCTGGTCCACAGCTTGTTGTCGTACCAGACGCCCAGGCCCCCTGCGCCGCGCCCGCGGCCGACGTCGTAATAGTCCAGCCCTTCACCCCGATCGACGTGGTAGTTCGGGAACTTCAGCTGGCGGTCCATGAAGGGATAGCGGACCCGCTTGGCCCAGACGTCGATCCCCGACCCGGACGGCGGTTCACGCCCCTCCAGGGCCGGACCATAGATGCGATGCGCGACCCGGTCGTTCTCCCACAACAGATCGTCCAGCCGATCGGGCGCGAAGCGTGCGACGGCGCGCGGCGTCTGCAGATCCGCCGGCGGCGGGGCCAGCGGCGCGATCGTCGAGGGGCGGCCCAGGACGGCGGGATCATAGGACAGGGCGGCGGTGGCCCGCATCTCGGCCTCGCGGCGGCGGATCTCTTCCGGTCCCCTCACGGTGACCGGAGCGGGCGGCGTCGGCGTGGTGGCGGCGATCACCTCAGCGGTGTCCCGCGCAGGCTCCGGCTCGGGCAGGGACTGGGCCGGTCCGTTCAGATCGGCGATCTCCAGCCCCGCCAGGATGTAGGTTCCGGTGGCGTAGAGGCCGGTGTCGTCCGCCGCCGTCGAGACCGGCTGGTCCCCCGTCTTCTGGGCGGCGCCCAACAGGCCGCTGGGCAGGACATGACGGTTCAGTGCGGCCCAGCCCTTCAGCACGTGGGGCAGATAGGCCTCTCGGTCCAGCAGGCCGTGATTGACGCCCCAGGCCAGGGCGTAGACGTAGAAGACCGAGCCGGAGGTTTCAGCCTCCGGATAGGCCCCCGGGTCCAGAAGGCTGGCGCGCCAAAGCCCGTCGTCTTGCTGCAGCTCGGCGATCCGTCCCGCCATCGTCTGAAACAGATCGACGTAGAAGGGGCGGCTCGGCAGGTCGGCCGGGACCGATTCCAGCCAGCGCGCCAACCCGCCCATGACCCAGCCGTTGGCCCGCGACCAATAGATGCGGTCGCCGTCGGCGTCGCGGTGGTCCTGGTCCTTGAACCGTTCGTCGCGCAGGAACAGGCGCTCCTCTGGGACCCAAAGCCGATCGGCCGTGCGCCGCCACTCCTTGTCGGCGGCGTTCAGATATTTGGGGTCGCCTGTGATGGCCGACATGCGCGCCAGAACCGGCGGCGCCATATAGAGGGCGTCGGCCCACCACCAGACCAGGGCGGGCGTCTCCTCCGTCCGCGCCAGATGGGGAACCTGCCAGTCCAGCCTCTGACGCAGAGGCATCAGAACGCCTTCCTGGCCGCGTCGCGCGTAAAGCTCTTCGTACAGATCGCCGATGGCGATGTCGTCGGCGTTCAGCAGGGTCTTGCCGGACCGGGCCCCGCGCAGGCTGTAATTATAGTGGTCGGCGACGGCGCTGAGGAACCGCAGCGTCTTCGGATCTTCCGTCACCCGCGCCAGGCGCGCCGCCCCCACATAGAAGGTCGCAGCCACCCAGTTGGACGACATCTGCGTCAGATTGCTGCCGGTCGACAGAGCGATCGGCTCGGCGGCCATGGCGGCGATCTGGGACGAGGCGACATAGTCCACCGCCGCCATCGTATCGCGGCGGGAGGGCAGGCCGGCGGCTTCCGTATAGAGGGTCGGCCGGGGCCGCGGGCTCAGCCAGTCCGCCTCGACGCCCGGCGGCAGTGCGGCCGCGCTCGAGCCGATCGCCTCAGACGCGGCCGGGACCGGGGTCAGGGTTTGGGACGCCGTCTGGGCCAGGGCCGGGCCGGTGAGGACGAGGGCGGTGATCAGGCCGGTGGTCAGGCCGGTGGTCAGGGCGGTCGTCAGCGCCAGACGGGTGCGCGAGGGCAGGTGCATTGGCTTTCCTCCGGCGGCGCGTGAAGGCGTCGCTCTCTCTTCGTTGTCGTTTGCGCCGGCGCGCGTGGTAACCGGTGTCCTTCCTGTGCGGCGCACGGCCGCACGCGCCGCTTCGGCTTGCCAGGACCATACCGTCCGCTATCGTGAGACGAAAGAGCAGAATATGGGAAGCGGCTTTCTGCGGTCAAATGGCCGCGCCCGGCTCCTCCCTTTGCAGAGTGCGAAAAGGCCCGCCATGAATCGTCGATCCCTGCTTCACCTCGGCCTGACCGGCGTCCTGACCTCGGCGGCGCCCGCCCTTCTGCCCGCCGTCGCCCGAGCGCAAGGCGGAAAAATTCATGATGCGGCGGACTTCGGCGCCGTCGGAGACGGCCAGACGATCAATACGCGCCCGATCCAGGCGGCCATCGACGCTGCGGCGGCCGAGGGCGGCGGCACGGTGGTGATCAGGCCCGGCCTCTACCTGTCGGGTTCGCTGTTCGTAAAGTCGGGCGTGACCCTGATGATCGGGCGAGGGGCGACGATCCGGGGCCTCAAGGACATCGCCGCCTATCCGATGATCCGGACCCGCGTGGCGGGGATCGAGATGGATTGGCCGGCCGCGCTGCTCAACATCTATCGTCAGCAGAATGCGAAGATCACCGGCGAGGGGCTGGTGGACGGCGACGGCCAGGTCTTTTGGGACAGCTATTGGGCGTTGCGGCGCGACTATGATCCGCGCGATCTGCGCTGGGCCGCCGACTATGACTGCCGCCGCCCGCGTCTGATCCATCTTTATGAGGCGGATCAGGCGGAGGTCTCGGGCCTCAATCTGGCGCGGTCGGGCTTCTGGACCGTCCACGTCTGCTATTCGCGCGACGTCACCGTTTCGGACCTGATCATCCGCAACAACATCGGCGGGCGCGGCCCGTCCACCGACGGGGTGGACATCGATTCCTCGGAACGCGTGCTGGTCGAGCGGTGCGACATCGCCGTCAATGACGACGCCCTGTGCATCAAGGCCGGGCGCGACTGGGACGGGCTGCGCGTGGCCCGGCCCTGCCGTCAGGTGCGGGTGAAGGACTGTGTCGTGCGCGACGCCTTGGCCGGCATGACCTTCGGCAGCGAAACCTCCGGCGGGTTCGAGGACATCGAGGTCTCGGGCCTCAGGATCGAATATCCGGTGCCGCTGGGGATCTTCTTCAAATCGGGCCACACGCGCGGCGGCGTCATCTCCAACATCCGCCTGCGCGACATCCATCTGCAGGACGTGCGCACCCTGTTCCGGGTCAACCTGAACTGGTACCCCAACTACAGCTACGCTCGGATTCCGCCTGGCGTCGCGGACGTCCCGGACTATTGGCGGGCGCTGGCGACGCCGGTGCCCCGCGACCGAGGCGTGCCGCGCATCCACGACGTCCGCCTGTCCGACATCAAGGCCGCGGGGGGCAAGGTTGGATTCGAGGCCGCCGCCTATCCCGAGGCGCCGCTGAAGGACTTCCTGTTCGAGCGCCTGGACTGGGACGTCCACGACGCCGGGACCATCGCCAACGCCCAGGGCTGGCGCTTCGTCGACTGCAACATCGACACCCTAGACGGCAAGGCGCCGCGTGTGACGGATTCGGCGCGCGTCGCGGGTCTGAGTGACAGGGCCTGAATCCAGCTTCCCACGGCCAGGCCAGGCGACAAAAAAGCGGGCCCGGAGCATTGCGCTCCGGGCCCAGTCAATTGCGCTGAAGAGGTCAGAGAGGGAAGGTCAGTACTTCCAGCGCAATCCCACGGCGATCTCTCGGCCGGTGTGACGGTAGTCGGACACGCGGTCCGCCACATCGACATAGCGATCGTTGTATTCGTCGGTCAGGTTGATCCCTTCCAGGGAGAAGGTCAGGTTGGGCGTGATGTCGTAGGACATCGAGGCGTCCAGATAGACCGTGTCGTTCATGCCCTCCTCGGAGTTGCCGTTGCTGCCTGGGAAGGACATCAGATAGCTGCTGCGATAGGCGGCCGAGGCGCGCGCCTGGAAGGAGCCCTTCTCGTAATAGAGGGTGGCGTTGACCGTATTCTTGGACTGGCCCGTAAGGCGGTTCTTGCCGGCGGCGCCGTAGTCGACCTCGGAGTCCACATAGGTGAAGTTGCCGATGAAACCGAAATTCGACCAGAAGCCAGGCAGGAAGGTGAAAGGCTGCTGATACTGAATCTCCAGCCCGTGCAGCGTGCCGCCCTGGCCGTTCAGCTTGCGCGTGACCTGGAAGACGTCCGTCGGGCGCGCCGCCCCCTGCAGCAGTTCGTCCGGCAGGCCCAGGTCGCTCCACACGATCGATTCCGTCACCGAGGTGATGAAGCTGTCGATGTCCTTGTAGAAGACGGCGGCGGCCAGCAGGCCCTCGTTCTGGAAGTACCACTCGACCGACATGTCGTAGTTGGTGGCGCGGAATGGATCGAGCAGCGGATTGCCGTAGGAGACGGTGCGGGTGGTGGGCGAAACGCCGCCGCCGGGGGTCAGATCGCCCAGCGAAGGCCGCGACATCACCTTGGCCGCGCCCAGCCGGATCACCAAGTCTTCGCGCGGCTCGATCGCCAGGTTGAACGACGGCAGCACGTCGTCATAGTCATTGTTGGCGGTGACGTATTCATAGGTCGGACCGGCCGGGGTGGTGATGGTCTGCCAGCCCTTGGATTCGACCTCGGTCCGGGCGTAGCGGACCCCGACGTTGCCCCGCACCGTCACGGCGCCCAGCTGGGTGTTGAAGTCGGTCTGAACGAAGACGCCCTGATCGGTTTCGTCCACTTCCCGCTCGCTGCGGTTGGGGGTCAATGGGTCGTCATAGACGCTCAGGAAGTCGGCGATCTTGCCGATGTCAGGCACGATGAAGTTGAGGCTGGAGCCCGCCGGCACGCCGATCTTGCCGTCGATGCTGACGATCTTGCCGATGGAGTCGACCCCGGTCAGACGGTCCGCGCCGACGGTTGCGGTGTTGGCCCGCGAAACACCGAAGTTGCTGAAACCATAGGTGCGGTATTCGCCGCCGAATTTGAAGGTGACCGCGTCGGACCAGTCGTATTCCAGCGCGCCGGCCGCGACCTGGTTGTCGAAGTCGCCGCCGCTGGTGCTGCGGGTCGCCTGGATCAGGGTGAAGTCTTCGCCCGAGGTGGTGTCGAAGCCGTAGTTGATCAGCGGCAGACGGTCGTCGCCTCGGAAGTCGATGGTGTAGCCGTCCACATCCGACTGCTCGAAGGCGTAGGCGACGTTCAGCGGGGTGCGAGCCTCCGACTTGTTGGCGCCCAGCTTCAGATTGCCGCGGAACCGGTCGGTGAAGTCGTGGCGGACGTTCAGCGAGGCCTGGGCGAAGGTGCTTTCATTTCGCGTGAAGCCGTTTTCCGACCGCACCAGGACATTGTCGAACACGCCGTAGGAGAAGGCGTTCTTGGAGGCGTCGATCGCATAGTCGCGCACGACGACGCTGTTCACCGCCGCGCGGCTGAAAGACCAGGCCTCCAGGTTCGGGCTTTCGAGTTCGGAGTTCAGGCGCGACCACAAAAGGTCCAGCGCCACCTCGGTGCGGGCGCTGGGCCGCCATTGAAGGGCGGCGGTCACGCCCAGGCGGTCCTCCTGGGTGTTGCCGAAGGTGTAGCGCGGAATGCGCGGATAAAAGGCGTTCAGCACCTCGGTGCGTTGGGCCGCCGTGGTGCAAGGGATGCAGCCGCCGAGGTTCTGACCCACGCCGTAGGGCCGGCTCGCGTCGCCCTGCTGCCAGCGGGTGGTGTTGAAGCTTTCCAGGATGGGCGACCGCTCGGAATAGGCGGCTGAGATCAGGGCGCCGAAGGTGCGGTCTTCATTGGTCCAGCTCAACAGACCGGCCAGGCGCGGCACCGTCTTTTCGGACAGGTCGTTATAGGAGCCCTGGACCGACAGGGCCGAGTTGAGGCCGCTGCCGCCGAAATCCATCGGCCGGCCGGTCTGCAGATCGACCGTGGCGCCCAGGGAGCCTTCTTCGATCTCAGCCGACTGAGTCTTGCGGACCTTGATGCTGTTGAACAGCTCCGAGGCGAACATGGAGAAGTCGAAGCTGCGGTTGCGACTGCCGCCGGACGCCGCCTGGGCTTCCAGGCCGTTGATGCGGGTGCGGGTGAAGTCCGAGCTCAGGCCCCGGACCGAAATGGTCGTGCCCTGGCCGTTCACCCGGTCGATGGTCACGCCGGGCAGCCGCTGGATGGCTTCGGCCAGGTTTTGATCCGGAAAATCGGCGATGTCCTCGGCCAGGATGGCGTCCACGGCGCCGGCCTCGCTGCGCTTGATGTTCAGCGCCTGCTGAAGGCTGGAGCGGAAGCCGGTGACGACAATGTCCTCGACCTGGGCTGCGGGCTGATCGGCGACCCCTGTCGGCACGGGCTCCTGCGGCGCCGTTTGCGCGACGGCCGGCAGCGCCAAAGACAGCGCCGCCAGGGATACGCCGACGGCGCACGAATTGCGGAGGTTGATCCGTTGCATCCTGTTCTCTCCCCATCCGGCGTCTGTGGCACCGGTGTCATTTCTTGGTATGGCGTCGCACATGATCGGACGCGAAACGTACCGTTTTGTGCAACAGCTTCTCGTATTTTGCAATACGTGGCGGATTTAGCCGGGCAAGGCTGGTTTGCGCCCTGTCAGTTTCGGGCGACAGAGGCCGCATAGACGTGATTGCGACCGTGCATGTTGGACACGAACAGCACCCACCGTCCGTCCGGCGTGAAGGTGACGTTGGGCTCCAGCCGATAGTCGTGGCGGCCCATGTCCACCAGCCGCTCGGTCCGCAGATATTCGACCGAGATCAGGTCGTCCTGATCGCTTTCGGGGTCATGATCGACCACCGGTTCCGGGCGCAGCAGCACCAGCCATTTGCCGTCCGGCGCATGGGCGACCATGTCCGCGTCGCCGCCGTCGCCGGCGAAGAAGCTCCCGTCGGGCGAGCTGTTAAAGTGCACCGACCAGCTGTTCTGCTCCAGGCGGCGATAGACGCGCTTTCCGGTTTGAAGGTCCACGGACGCCACCCAGAAGACCTGACCCCGCGGCGTCTGCAGATCATACAGGACCTGGCGTCCGTCAGGACTGAACCACTCGTGGCCGAAGATTTCGAAATTCATCGTCCGCTGATGCAGTTTGCGCAGTTCCGCGCCGTTCGTCTTGATCGTCCACATGCGATCGACCCGGTGCCAGGGTCCTTCGTGCGAGAAGATGATGCGCTCAGGGTCGGTGGGCGAGAACTGCGGATGGTTCAGCCAGTCTCTGGCCGCATGGACGACGCGGCGTTCGCCGGTCCGCAGATCAATGACGAACAACTCCATCGGCACGCGCGCGGCCCAGCGCTGAAGCATCCGCACGCCCTTGGCCTTGGCGAAGTTCAGCGGGCGGCCGTCGGGGCCGACGGCGGCGTACTCGGCCTGTCCTGCGCGGCGATTGCGCGGATCGGCGGCGTCGGGCTGGAGCGGCGCGTCGCCATAGGCCACCGTCCCGACCACCAGGGTCTCGTCGGCGTTGATCGAACTGAACTGGCCCTGTTCGATCCGGGCCAGACGTCGGGTGCGGCCCGTGTCGATATCGACGGCGAACAGGGTGCGCGGCCGATCGGTGGGCTGGCCTTCGCCGGCATCAGAGACAGTATAGTAGGCGGTCCGCGTCTTGCGGCCCGTGACCATCAGGTCCGCGTCCGGGTCGGCCACCAGCACAGATCGTCGAAAGCCGTTGTCGAGCTCGACCTTGATGATGCCCTGGGGCGAGGAGAAGAGCAGAACATCACCCTGGGGCGTGAAGCTGTTGCGGTAGAAGTAGAGCTTGCTCCCGCCCTCGTCTCCCGACAGGCGCACAATGCGATGGCCGGTCTTGGGGTCGATCCAGTCGGTCGGAACCGGCCCCTCCCAGGTCGGCCAGGGCGGCGGCGCCTCGCTGGCCTGATGGATGGGCGGGGCGGTGTTGGGCGCTGGGAAGACCGGCGCGCCGGCCGGCCCGGCCTGGGGCGGCCCTGCCTGCGTCGTCGCGGCCTGGGCCTGGCCGGCAAGCACGCCGGCGGCGGGGGCGGCCAACAGGGCCTTGAGGGCGGAGCGTCTGGAGGTCGTCATGGGGGCGATCCTGTCTTTCGGGTTCAGGGGGCGGGCGTCAGGCCTTCGACCCGCACGGTCCAGCCCTCCTTGGGGAAGCCGGGCGCGTGGCCGCTGGACCCGTCCCATCCGGCGGCCATCAGGCCGACAGCCATGAGTAAGGAGCCGTTGGACGGGAAGTAGGCTTCCGCCGCGCGACGATAGCCGGGGCCGTCGGGATTGACGGCCATCTGGACTCCCCCGGCTCCCGCCGAGACGGGCACCAGCTCGTCGGCGTGCTCGTCCAGATGGACGCGCGGGGTCATGCCGGTGACGCCCCACTGATTGTTCTTCAGGTCCGCAAACAGCCAGTCCACGGCCTTGTCGGGTTCACCGAGGCGGGCAGCGGTCATGGCCATCATGGGGAAGTCCCATCCCCAGGTCTGGCGCACGTCCCAGTTCCGCTCCACCGCTTCGAAGGTGCGGCGCATGGCGGCCGGGTCGATGCGAGCGCCTGGGATGAAGCCGTACGCCATCAGGAAGGAGGGGTGATCGCGGTTCTTGCATTGAGCCGCCGCAGCGTGTCTGCGGCAGGCGTCGGACATGGCGGTCTCCCAGAAGTCCGGCACGTTTTCGACCGGCAGATAGAGGCCGTCCTTCATCGGCGGCGGCGCCATCCTGGCCAGGGCCTGATCCCAGTCGGCGCGGCGGGCCTGGCCCTTGCGTTCGCGCCAGGCCTGCGCGGTTTCCAGCCCCCAACGGAAATACTCGACCTCGAAGGCGGGGTTCATCGTGGTCAGGGGATCATAGTTTTCCTGCGCCGGAATCATCGGCGGTCCCAGGTTCAGCCGGCCGTCGCGTTCGATGGGCCAGGAGGCCAGGAGGTCGGCGGTGGCCTCGACTAACTCGCCGTATCGATCCAGTACGGCGGGATCTTTCTCTGCCCGCCACACCAGCTCGGCCAGCAGGATCGGATGCGGCTGCTGCCACATGATGAAGGGCGAGACGAGGCTGGGGCTGTTGCGGCCCTCGGGTCCGACCATCTTGGGCCACCAGGCGCCCTTGACCCGGTGGCGGGCGGCCTCGGCGCGGGCCTGGTCCAGATGGCCGACATACCAGGGCAGACTCCGCTCCAGCATGTCGGCATGCCCCCACATGGCCTGCCAGCCGGCGTGCCAGGGGTGCATTTCCAGGTGGAACTTGCCGTACCAGCTGTTGGAGAACAGACCCTCTTCCTGGGGCGGCAGTTCGCCGGCGCCGTTCAGGGCCGAGAGGTATTGCGACAGGACCACGCGGCGCTCCAACTCGGATGCGCGGGGATCGGAGGAACCGCTGAAATCCACAGCGCCGCCCTGGGTCCAGAACCCGTTCCAGTGGGCGGCCGTCGCCTGGACGCCGGCGCTGTAGGCCGGTGTCGCGGGCGCTCGCTCCTGCTGATCGAAGCGGACCATGACGGTCAGCCGGTCGCGACCGGCGGCGACCGCTCGGAAGGCGTCGGCGCCGGCTTGCTCGATCTCACCGGACGCGGTGATGCCGGAATAATAGCGGGTGTCGTCGAGGGTGCGGCGAATGCGGACGTCGCCCGCGTCTTGAGCGACGACGGTCAGGCTTTGGGCTCCCGAGGCGTCAAACGACGTCGGATCGGGATTGATGGCGGGGGCGACGCTTGGATAGCGGACCTGCACGCCCAGGCCTCGCGTGGAGACCAAGGGGGAGACGATCTCGACCATCACCATGTCCAGGGTCGGGTGGACGCGGGTGACGACCTCGACCGGCTGGCCGTCATAGGTAAAGCGGCTGGTCAGGGTCCCAGACCACAGGTCCAGCGTCTGGCGGGTGTGAGCGACCTTGGCGAATTCCAGCGGCCCGCCGTCGGCGAAGGTCAGGCCGATGCGACTGAGAGAGAACCGATGCGGATTGGCCCGCAGCCAGGTGTAGGCGGGCTGGGTTTCGGCCACCGCCCACGACTTCATCCAGGCATAGGGTTGTTCCCCCCGTCCCGGCACGGGCACGTCGATCAGGCCGTCCTGTTCGGTATAGCCGTTCGGATTGGGAAAGCTGTGCCAGGCCCACTGCGCCATGGTCAGCAGGGGGGACAGTTCCGAATACTGTTCCGGAAAGGTCTGCAACCCCGTGATGTCGGCGGTGAAGCCCAGGTTCCCATTGCCCAGCATGATCGGCGCATGAGGGTCTATCGAGGTCAGCGTCACATTATGGCGCGTGACCAGGGCGTGTCGGTCGATCGGCGCGACGGGCGCGAAGGCGACGGGCGCGACCGTCTGGGCGCAGGCCGCGGTGGGGCCGGCCAGCAGGGTGAAGGCGAGAAGGGCGGCGCGAAAACCCATCACTTCGCCTCCGCCTTCAGTCCCAAGCCTGCGCCCTTCCATCCGTACCAGGCGACGACCGCGAAACAGACCGCAGGCATCAGGAAGGCGACGTTGGCGCCGTAGAGGTCGGCGATCCTGCCCATAGGCCACGGCAGCAGCACGCCGCCGCCGATCGCCATGACCATCAAGGAGGACGCCCGTTTTGTGCTTGCGCCCAGTCCGGTCGTGCCCAATGCGAAGATGGTCGCGAACATCGTCGACATGAAGAAGAAGACGGCGATCAGGGCGACCGGCGACACGACATTGATCCCGGCCGCCACGATCAGGGTCAGGACGACATTGATCAGGCCGTAAGCCGTCAGCAGGGCGCGCGGCCTGATCTTCAGCAGCAGGGCGGTGGCGAAGAAGCGGCCCACCAGATAGCCGATCGCGGCCAGGGACAGCATGAAGGCGCCCTGTTGCGACGTCAGGCCCTGCCAGTTGTGGGTCACCAGATTGATGAAGTAGGCGCCGATGCCGACCTGGGCGCCGATATAGAGGGCCTGGGTGACCACGCCGGCGACGAAGTGCGGCTGTTTCGACAGGGGCAGGGCGGGGCCGTCGCCCTCGGCTGCGCCATGGTCCGACAGGCCGGTCTCCGGCAGGCGGGCGCGCCAGACGGCCAGGGCGAACAGGACGACGCCGACGGCGATCAGGCCGTAGACGATCTGGATCGAGCGGGTCGCCCCGCCCAGGGCCTGGGTCGTCGTCGGGCTGAAGAAGACGGCGCCGCCGATCAGCGGCCCGAAGAAGACGCCCAGCGCATTGAACGACTGGGCCAGGTTCAGGCGCTGAGACGCCTTGGCCGGATCGCCCAGGACGTTGACGTAGGTGTCGGCGCTGGTTTCCAGAATGCACAGGCCGGCGGCCAGAACGAACATGGATCCGACGAAGGGCAGGAAGGCCCCTGCGCCCGCCGCCGGGATGAACAGCAGGGCGCCGATCGCGGTGACGGCCAGGCCCGACACGATGCCGAACTTGTAGCCCCGGGCGTGCAGCAGCATGCCCGCCGGAATCGACAGCAGCAGATAGGCCCCGAAATAGGCGATCTGCAGCCAGGCGCTGTCGGCCTGGCTGATGCTGAGCGTCTCCTGGAAATGCTTGTTCAGCACGTCCAGCAGGCCATAGGCCAGGCCCCAGATCAGGAAGCAGGCGATGGCGAAGGCCAGCGGGCCCTTCAAGGAACCGGCAGGCCCCGAAACTGAGGGCTGGGCCAGACCTCCGGGGGTGTGGGCGGCGTCGGTCTCGATGACCATTGGGGCTCTCCTGGTGTTTCTCGCGGGCCTGGCCGTCTTTTCGCGGCCTCGGCGGGTGGGTGTCAGATGCGGTAGATCGCCTCGGCGTTGGCGGCGAACAGGCGGTCGCGCTCTTCGGCCGAGAAGTCGGCCGTGATCGCGTCGAAGGCGGAATAGAAGGCGTCGAAGGTTCCGTGGACCCGCTCGACCGGGAAGTCGGAGGCGAACATGGCCCGCTCGGTCCCGAAGGCGTCGATACACTCCAGGACGACGGGGCGAATGCTGTCGGGGGTCCAGGCGCGGTCGGTGATGCCGAGGCCGGAAATCTTGATCGAGACCTGGGGTTGGGCGGCCAGCAGGCGCAGACCCCGCTTCCAGCGCTCCATTCCCGCTGCGTCTCGGTCGGTCGGCAGTCCGGCGTGATTGACGATCATCGAAATGTCGGGGTGACGCGCGGCGATGATGGCGGCGGCCGCCATCTGCGACGGATAGAGCTGGAGGTCGAACGACAGGCCGTGCCGCGCCAGTTTCGCGAAGCCCGCCACCCACTGCGGATCTCGCAACAGGTCTCGGTCGGTATAGGTTTTCAGCGGATCCTCGTGCCAGCAGACGATCTGGCGCACGCCGCGCACGTTCGCGCGGGCGGCGTGAGCCTCCAGCAGGGCGTCCAGGTGTGGGTCAAGCATGTCGGCGCCGGCGACGATCGCGTGTGGATAACCGGTGTCATCGGCGAGCGATTGTAGCCAGTCTGTTTCGGCCAGTTGCCGGCCTACCGGCTGGCCGGCCTCGACGTGAACGATCTTTTCCACACGCCAGCCGGCTGTATCGGCCAGATAGTCGTCCAGCAGATAGTTCGCGTTGGCGATGGACGACATGTCCCCGGCTGGATTGTTCGGCAGGGGATCGTCCTGAAGCCAGCCGTAGCGCGCCCGTGACAGGTCCCACAGATGGACGTGGGAATCGACGATGCGGAGATCCGAGCCCACCGCGTACACTCAGTAGGTCGTGCGCCCGCCAGACGTATCGAACGTCGAGGCGGTGGTGAAGCTGCACTCTTCGGAGGCCATGAAGCAGACCATGGCGGCGCTCTCCTCGACCTCGCCCAGGCGCCCCATGGGGATTTTGGAGCGCATATAGTCGACCTGGCTCTGGGGCAGTTGCTCCAGGATCGGGCTTTCGAAGGTGGCGGGGGTCAGGCTGTTGGCGATGACGCCCTTGCCGGCCAGTTCCTTGCCCAGAGACTTGGTGAAGCCGATCACCCCCGCCTTTGACGCCGAATAGGCGCTGGCGTTGGGATTGCCTTCCTTGCCCGCGACCGAGGCCACATTGACGATCCGGCCGTAGCCGTTCGCCAGCATGAAGGGCACGACGGCGCGGCAGCAGTAGAAGACGCCGTTCAGATTGATGTCCACGACCCGCTTCCAGCTGTCGATCGGAAACTCTTGCACCGGCGCGGTGGCGCCCGTGACGCCGGCGGAGGCGACCAGGATGTCGATGCGGCCGCCCAGGGCCGCGTTCGAAGTCTCGGCGGCCGACGCGACCGCCTCGGGATCGGCCACGTCCAGGGCCACGGTCGTCACGGCGCCGACCTCAGCTGCGGCGGCCTTAAGCGTGTCCGCGTTCAGATCCCACAGCACCACCCGGCCGCCCTCGGCGACGATGCGGGCGGCGGCGGCCTTGCCCAGGCCCGAGGCGCCGCCGGTCACGACGGCGGCCCGGCCCGCAAAACGTCCTTCATAGGCGCTCATGCGACCAGATCCCTGGACCAGGCGACCACGGCCTGACGCTGGCTGCCCAGCTTGTCGATGCCCAGCTCCATCACGTCGCCGGCCTTGAGGTAGAAGGGTTCGGGCTTCTGGCCCAGGCCCACGCCGGGCGGGGTGCCGGTGGTGATCAGATCCCCCGGCTCCAGCGTCATGAACTGGCTGACGTAGGACACGATCTCGGCGACGCCGAAGATCATGGTCCGGGTGTTGCCGGTCTGCATCCGCTTGCCGTTCAGGTCCAGCCACATGTCCAGGTTCTGGACGTCGCCGACCTCGTCGGGGGTGACGATCCAGGGGCCGACCGGACCGAAGGTGTCGCACCCCTTGCCCTTGTCCCAGGTGCCGCCGCGCTCGGTCTGGAAGGCGCGCTCGGACACGTCGTTGATCAGCACATAGCCGGCCACATGATCCAGGGCGTCGGCCTGTTCGACGTAAGACGCGCGCTTGCCGACGACGATGCCCAGCTCGACCTCCCAGTCGGTCTTCTCAGAGCCGCGCGGGATGACGACCGTGTCGTTCGGTCCCTGAAGGCAGGACACCGCCTTGGCGAAGACGACGGGCTCCGACGGAATGGGCAGGTTGGATTCCTCGGCATGGTCGGCGAAGTTCAGGCCGATGGCGATGAATTTACGCACGCCGTTCACCGGCACGCCGTAACGCGGCTGACCTTCGACTACCGGCAAGCCGGCGGGATCGACGGCCTTCAGCGCGGCCAGACCTTTGCCCCACAGCTGGTCGGGCGTGATGTCGGCGACCACGCCGGACAGGTCTCGGATGCGGCCCTCCGCATCCAGCAGGCCGGGCTTTTCCTGGCCCCTGGGGCCGTAGCGAAGCAGTTTCATGAGACGGGGGGGACTCTCGATTAGCGGGCGTAGGGGCGGTGCAGGGCGATGTCGCGGTTCAGCTCCACGCCGAAGCCTGGCGTGTCGGGAACCTTGAGCCTGCCGTTGACCGGCACGGGTTCGCCGATCAGCTGCGGATGGAACATGGGCACGACTTCGTCGGCGCCGGGAGCCATCATCAGGAACTCGGCGAACGGGCTGTTATGGCGCGTGACCACGAAGTGGTAGGAATAGACGCTGGACCCGTGCGGGATCATCAGCACGCCCTTGGCGTCGGCCAGGGCGGAGATCTTCTGCAGTTCGGTGACGCCGCCGCACCAGCCGACGTCCGGCTGGATGATGTCGCAGCATTCCATTTCCAGCAGCATGCGGAAGCCCCAGCGGGTCGCCTCATGTTCGCCGGTGGTCACCCGCATCCCCTTGGGGGCGTTCTTCTTCAGCGCCTGATAGCCCCAGTAGTCGTCGGGGCTCAGCGCCTCCTCGATCCACTTCAGACCCAGTTTGTGCGCCTCATGGGCCAGGCGGGTGGCGTAGTTCAGGTCCAGCGCCATCCAGCAGTCGAACATCAGCCAGAAGTCGTCGCCGCAGGCGTTCCGCATGGCCTCCAGCTCGGCAAGGTTTTTGTGCAGGCCCTCCTCGCCCTCGGCAGGGCCGTGGTGCAGGGGCATCTTGCCGCCGATGAAACCCAATTCCTTGGCTTTGTCGGGCCGGGCGCCGGTGGCGTAGAAGGTCAGTTCGTCGCGCACGGCCCCGCCCAGCATGGCGAAGACCGGTTCCTGGCGCAGTCGGCCCAACAGGTCCCACAGGGCCAGATCGACGCCCGAGATGGCGTTCACCACCAGACCCTTGCGACCGTAATACTGGGTGGAGAAATACATCTGGTCCCAGATCTTCTCGACCTCGGACGGATCGCGGCCTTCCAGGAAGCGGGCCAGGTGTTTTTCGACGATATAGGCGGCGGGTTCGCCCCCGGTCGTGACCGCGAAACCGACGACGCCGTTCTCGGCCTCGATCTCGACGACCAGCGTGCCCAGTACATTGATGCCGAAGCTGCGGCGGCTCTGACGATACTCGGGATATTTCGCCATAGGCGTGGCGATATGGTCGTCGATCCAGTGGCCGTCGCCCTGATCGTGATAGTCGGCGCCGCCGCCGGTCCCGTCGTTCTTAACGACGAAGGCGCGGACATGCTTGATCCGGGGAAGGCGGCTCATTGCGGACCTGCCAAAAAGCGGCAATCCTCTCCCATATTTCGGGATTTCACTGGCTTTCCTCCCTGCGACACGCCAAGGTTCCCTGCATAGCTTTGGACGACTTGCGCGTTTTGCTACATTCTGAGAATGAGGATTACGAAATGGGACGAACGGCGTCAATCAAGACCATGCAGGTCGCAGGTGAAGACGAGGCGGGGGCCAAGGCGTCCGGCAGCCAGACCCTGCTGCGCGGTCTGGATGTCATCGACGCCTTGATCGAAGGCTCTCTGCCGCTGGCCGAACTGTCGGAAAAGCTGGATCTGACCCGCAGCACCACCCACCGTCTGGCCTCGGCCCTGGTCGAGCGTCGTCTGCTGTCGTTCCGGCCGCGCGAGGGCTATTCCCTGGGGCCGAAACTACTGGAGCTGGGGCACGCCGCCAGCCAGCAGATGCATCTGCCGCGCGTCGCCCGACCCTGGCTGGAGCAGCTGTCGGCGGCCACCGACGACACCGTGCATCTGGGCGTGCTGGACGGCCGTCATGCCCTCTATCTGGACAAGGTGGCCGGACGTCGCCGCATCAACATCGGTTCGCGCCTGGGCGAACGTCACCCCATCGCCTCGACCGGCCTGGGCAAGGCGCTGATCCTGGACAAGACCGAGGCGGAGTGGATCGATTTCTACGCCGAGCCGGACGCCAAGTTCGACTCGGCCGCGCGCGCCGTCTGGCTGGAGCGGATGCGCGGCTATGCCCAGAAGGGCTACGCCTTCGATCTTGAGGAGAACGAAGACCAGATCCGCTGCGTCGCCGCTCCGATCCGCTCGGTCGACGGCCGAATCGTCGCGGCCCTCAGCGTCTCCTCGGCCGCTCAATACATGTCCGACGCGCGAATGAGCGAACTGACCAAGACCGTGACGGAGGCCGCTGACGCCATCAGCGCCGACCTCGGCTGGTCGCCCAAAACCTGATCCAAACCCACAGAACCGCTGGAGCCCCCATGCTGCTTGAGAACAAGGTCGTCCTGATCACCGGGGCGTCGCGAGGCATCGGACGGGCGACCGCGATCGAGGCCGCGCGCCAGGGCGCAGACGTGGCGATCAACACCTTTCGCGACGCCGAGGCCGCCGCAGATGTCGTCGCCGAGATCGAGCGGCTGGGCCGCCGGGCCGTCGCCGTCGACGGCGATGTGGCCTTGCCGGACAGCGCCGCCGACTTCATCGACCGGTCGGTTCAGGCCCTGGGGCGGGTGGACGTCTTCGTCTCCAATGCCGGGATCTGCCCCTTCCACGCCTTCCTGGACATGCCGGTCGAGACCCTGCGCCGAACCATGGAGGTCAATCTGCACGGGGCCTATTTCATGACCCAGGCCGCCGCCAACCAGATGGTGAAGCAGGGCGACGGCGGGGCCATCGTGGCGATCAGCTCCATCTCCGCCCTGGTCGGCGGCGAGATGCAGACCCACTACACCCCGACCAAGGCCGGGGTTCACAGTCTGATGCAGTCCTGCGCCGTGGCCCTGGGCCAATACGGCATTCGCTGCAACTCGGTCCTGCCCGGCACCATCGCCACCGACATCAATAAGGACGACCTGTCCGATCCCGCCAAGCGGACCTATATGGAAGGGCGGATTCCGCTGGGTCGGCTGGGTCGGCCCGAGGACATCGCCTCGGTGGTCGCCTTCCTGGCTTCGGACATGGCGGGCTACATGTCCGGCGCCGCCCTGCTGGTGGATGGCGGGGCGTTCGCGAACTTTCAGTAAGACAGACCCATGATCATCTCGTCGCCCAGCGATTACCGCGAGGCCGCGCGGCGCAAGCTGCCGCCCTTCCTGTTTCACTATATCGACGGCGGCGCCTATGCCGAACACACCCTGCGCCGCAACGTCGAGGACTGGCGCGACGTCGCCCTGCGCCAGCGGGTGTTGCAGGACATGTCCAGCCTCAGCCTGGAGACGCCACTGTTCGACGAGACCCTGCGTCTGCCGATCGTCCTGGCGCCGGTCGGCCTGACGGGCATGTACGCCCGGCGCGGCGAGGTGCAGGCGGCCCGGGCGGCGGCGTCGCGCGGCGTGCCCTTCACCCTGTCCACCGTCTCGGTCTGCCCCATCGAAGAGGTGGCGCCCGCCATCGACCGGCCGATGTGGTTCCAGCTCTATGTGCTGCGCGATCGGGGCTTCATGAAGAACGCCCTGGAAAGGGCGAAGGCGGCGGGGGTGAAGACCCTGGTCTTCACCGTCGACATGCCCACCCCCGGCGCCCGCTATCGCGACGCCCATTCGGGCATGAGCGGGCCCAACGCCGAGATGCGCCGCATGATCCAGGCCATGACCCATCCCGCCTGGGCCTGGGACGTCGGGGTGAGGGGGCGGCCGCACGACCTGGGCAACGTGTCCCGATATCTGGGCAAGGCGACGGGTCTGGCCGACTATATCGGCTGGCTGGGCGCCAATTTCGATCCTTCGATCTCGTGGAAGGATCTTCAGTGGATCCGCGACGCCTGGGACGGCCCCATGATCATCAAGGGCGTCCTGGATCCCCAGGATGCGCGCGACGCCGTGGCCTTCGGCGCCGACGGGATCGTTGTGTCGAACCATGGCGGGCGTCAGCTGGACGGCGTTCTCTCCTCGGCGCGGGCCTTGCCGGCCATCGCCGACGCGGTTCAGGGCGACCTGAAGATCCTCTTGGATTCCGGCATCCGCAACGGCCTAGACGTGGTGCGGGCCCTGGCGCTCGGCGCGGACGCCGTGATGTTAGGGCGCGCCTTCATCTACGCCCTGGCGGCGCGGGGGCAGGCGGGCGTGGGCGACCTTCTCGACCTGTTCGAAAAGGAGATGCGCGTGGCCATGACCCTGACGGGAGCCAAGTCCGTCTCCGCCCTTGATCGCACTCTGATCGTGGAGTGACGGCGCAGGGGCCGCCCAACGGCGGGCGGTTGCGTCTCATGTTTCATTATGTAGAAGTGTTTCCCAAAATATTGGGAGTACGCTCGTGAGTTCTGTCTTTACCCGATCCTTCACCGCCTTGGGGGCTCTGACCCTGGCCGCCATGGCCGGAGCGCCGGCTGAGGCCGAGGTTCTTCGCCTGAACACCCCGGCCGTCGGTCTGACCATTGATCGGATCGGCGCCCTGCCGGATGGGGAGCGCGGCGCCTGGGTCGAGTATCTGGCTCGTTCCCAGGCCCAGCATCTGGCGGACCGGGCGGCTCTGGCCGCCGAACTGCCGCCTGGCGCGACTCCGCCGCCGCCGCCTCAGGCCGTGGGGCCCAGCCAGTACAACATGCCTCTGGACCGACCGTCGGACTGGTACGGATCGGCGCAGGCCCGCCGAATCGCCGACGCCATCGCCAGCTTCCAGACGCCGGCCGGCGGGTGGAGCAAGAACCAGGATCGGACGATCGCCCGTCTGCCCGGTCAGCGGTTCTCGAACGACGCCGAGACCATGGAGCAGAATCCGGCCAATTTCGACGCGCCCGCGGACCGGTTCTGGACCTTCGTCGGCACCCTCGACAATGAGGCGACCTGGACTGAGATGCGCTTCCTGGCCAAGGTCGCGGCCCACGCCCCGGGCGCCCAGGGCGACGCCTGGCGCGCCAGTATCGAGCGCGGCGTGCGCTATCTGTTGAACGCCCAATATCCGAACGGCGGCTGGCCGCAGATCTGGCCTCTGGAAGGCGGCTTCCACGATTCCATCACCTTCAACGACAACGCTGTCGCCAACGCCGCCATGCTGCTGCGGGACGTGTCGCAGGGACGCGAGGGCTTCGACTTCGTTTCGAACGATTTGAAGTCCAGGGCAGGGGAGGCGACGCACAAGGCGGTCGAAGTCATTTTGGCGGCCCAGGTGCGTCAGGGCGATCGCCTGCTGGGCTGGCCTCAGCAGGTGGAGCCGATGCGCCTGGTTCCGACCAGCGCCCGCAACTATGAGCCTCGCTCCATCGCCAGCGGCGAAACCACCGACATCCTGATCTTCCTGATGCGCGAGCCGAACCCTTCCGCCGAGGTCAAGGCGGCCGTGCGCGGCGCGGCGGCTTGGCTGGAGGCGGTCCGGGTCTACGACAAGTCGTTCGAAATGACAGATCAGGGCCGCAAACTGATCGAAAAGCCCGGCGCCGGTCCGATCTGGTCGCGCAACTATGATCTGGTGACCGGACGGCCGATCTTCGGCGACAAGGACCAGACCATCCACGACGACGTGAACGAGATTTCGATCGGGCGGCGCAACGGCTATTCCTGGTGGATCACCTCGCCGCAACGGGCGCTTGATCTGTACGCCGTCTGGTCGGCGGAGAACGGCTGATCGGGGGCCTTCGGCCGTCGAACTTTTTTTCCCTCGTTCGGCGGCCTTTGACGGAAACGGTCGCGCCGCTCATCGTCATCAGATGGAGGGGCCTGTGGCGACCAGACTGAGCATTCCAAGCGACGAGGCCGTGCGCTGGCTGGCGCGCGAGGTTCTGCCGCATGAGGCGGACGTCCGCCGCTGGCTCGCCCAGTCCTTGGTCGCCGCCTCCGAAACGGATGATGTGATTCAGGAGGCCTATTGCCGACTGGTCGATCTGGACGATCCAGGCCGCATCCGCAGCCCCCGCGCCTATTTCTTCCAGACCGCCCGGTCGATCGTTCTCGAACAGCTGCGTCGGCAACGCGTCGTCCGCTTCGAAACCGTGACGGAAATCGACGGTCTGAACATCGAGTGGGACGAACCGTCTCCGGAGCGTATTGCGGCCGGGCGCAAGGAACTTGAACGCGTGATGCAGATCATCAGCCGTCTGCCCGACCGATGCCGGCGCATCTTCGAGATGCGGCGCATTCTGGGTCTGTCGCAGCGGGAGATCGCACGCCAACTGGGCGTCAGCGAGAATGTGGTCGAGAACGAAGCCGCGCGTGGGCTGAAGGCGATTCTGGCCGCCTTGGCCGCCGAGGAGGCGCCGGCCATGACGAGGCGCAAGGCATGAGCGCTTCCGACCTGAATCCCATCGACGCGGAAGCGGCCGCCTGGGCGGTGAAGCTGGATCGCCCGTTGCCGGATCGCGAACGCTCGGCCTTGGAGGCCTGGCTGGCCCAGGATCGACGTCACCGCGGAGCGCTGGCGCGAGCGCAGGCCGCCTATTGTGTAGCCGCCGCGCCCGCCCAGGCGGCTGAACCCGGGGCGACGACAGGTCGGCCGGCCCGGCGCTGGGTCCTGGCGGGGGCGGCCGGCTTGGCCGCCTCGCTGACGGCCGGCGGTGTTTTCGTCTCGGCCCTGCAACGCCAGCGACTGTCCACTCGTCTGGGCGAGATCCGCCGGGTGCCCCTGGAGGATGGCTCTCTGGCTGCGATCAACACCGATACGGTGGTCGAGGTCAGCCTGAAGCCGCGCCGCCGCGAGGTCGCGATCGAGCGCGGCGAGGCCTGGTTCCAGGTCGCCAAGGACGCCGCTCGCCCCTTTGTCGTCGAGGCCGGCGCGGTGCGGGTGCAGGCGGTCGGGACCGCCTTTTCCGTGCGCCGCAAGAGCATCGGCGCCCAGGTCATGGTGACCGAAGGCGTCGTCGAGGTCTGGAGCGTCGACGACCCCGGCGGCGCACGGCGGCGCGTCAAGGCGGGCGAACAGGTCTTCATTGGCGACAAGGCCGGCGCGGCGCGTCCCGTCAGCCGGCCCCTGGAGGCGGAGCGCGCCCTGGCCTGGCGCGACGGTCAGGTGGTGCTTGACGGCGACACGGTCGCCGCCGCCGCCGCCGAGTTCAATCGCTACAACAGCCGCAAGATCATCATCAGCGACCCGGCCCTGGAGGGGCGCCGCGTGGTGGGCTGGTTCCGGACGAACGAGCCCGACAGCTTCGCACGGGCGGTCGCCGTCGCGCACGGCGCATCGGTCCAGGTTTCCGACACCGTCATCGTTTTGGGCGGCTGAAGAAGAAAAATGACGGGCGCGTGACGGAAAGTCCGCGCCTGAGCATCGCTTGAATGGAACCCTCGTCAGAAGGGTCCGGGAACAGGAAACAGATAAGGGAGGGCCTGCGCATGCCATTCGCGCCACAATTCGACGCTCGCGCGTCGCTCATGATCGCCGTCAGCACCATCGCCCTGGCTTCGGCCGGAGCCGCCCACGCCCAGACGCGGCAGTTCAACGTGCCGGCCCAGCCCGCCGCGACCGGCGTGCCGGCCTTCGCCCGGCAGGCGGATCTCCAGCTCCTGGCGTCCTCTGACGCCGTGGCGGGGCAGCAGACCGGCGCGGTTCAGGGGGTCCTTACCGTGCAGCAGGGCCTGGACCGACTGCTCGCCGGCACCAACCTCGTCGTCGCGTCCAACGACGGACGGACCGCCGTCCTCGCCCGCGACACCCGCGTCGCCCAGGGGGATGAGACGCAGGATCCGGTCTCTGAAGTCGACTCGATTGTGGTAACCGGTTTCCGCGCCTCGCTCAGCAGCGCCCTGACGACCAAGCGCCGCGCCAACGGCGTCGTGGACGTCATCAAGGCCGAGGACATGGCCGACTTCCCGGACGCAAACCTGGCGGAGTCCATCCAGCGGGTGCCGGGCGTCTCCATCGCCCGCGACGCCGGCGAGGGCCGACAGATCACCGTGCGCGGCCTGGGACCGCAGTTCACCCGTGTGCGCATCAACGGCGTGGAGGGTCAGAGCACGGCCTCGGGCACCGACAGCTCGGGCGGCGCCAACCGCAACCGCGCCTTCGATTTCAACGTCTTCGCCTCGGAACTCTTCAACAGCATCACCGTGCGCAAGACGGCCTCGGCCGAGACGGAGGAGGGCTCGCTCGGGGCGACGGTGGATCTGCAGACCGGCCGGCCCTTCGACTACGCCGGCGCCAACCTGGTCCTGTCGGGTCAATACGGCTACAATGATCTGTCGCAGGAATGGGACCCCCGGTTCGCCGCCCTGGCCAGCAACACCTGGATGGACGGCCGCCTGGGCGCCCTGGTCTCGGTCGCCTACACCAAGCGGCGTCTGCTGGAGGAAGGCCACGGGTCCGGCGGCTGGCTGAACGGAACCGAGGCGGGCGGATACAATCCGGCTTCACCCTTCGCCGATGCGCGCCGGGCGGACGTCTATTCGCCGCGCTTTCCCCGCTACGGCCGTCTGACCCATGATCAGGAGCGGCTGGGCCTGACGGGTTCGCTGCAGTTCCGCCCGCAGGAACAGACGCTGATCAACCTTGATCTCCTCTATTCCGATTTCAAGGCGACGCGTCAGGAGAACTGGCTGGAAGCCCTGTCCTTCGCCCGCAACGCTTCCCAGGGCGGCCGGCCCGAAATCATCGTTCGCGACGGCGTCATCGATGCGAACGGCGACATGGTCTATGGGCTGTTCGACGACGTCGATGTGGAGACCGAAACCCGCTTTGACGAGTTGGACACAAAATACACTCAGGCGACGCTGAGCCTGGAGCACGACTTCAGCGACCGCTTCCGGGTGAAGGGTCTGGTCGGCTACTCCAAGTCGGACTTCGACAATCCGATCCAGACCACGGTCATCCTGAACCGCGAGAATTCGGATAACTATTTCTACGACTACCGTGAGAACCGGAACGCGCCGCTGATCGGCTTCGGCTATGACGTCACCGATCCGCTGGCCTATAATTTCGGCGCCGCCCGCTCGGAGATCCGTCTGCGGCCTCAGGGCGTGACCAACACCATCAAGACGGCCCAGTTTGACGCCGGCTATGATTTCAATCCGTCCCTGACCCTGAAGGCCGGCGTCAACTACAAGGAATATGAGTTCGATTCCTGGGCCTTGGCGCGGGTCAATGAAGGCGTGGTGCCCCAGCTGCCGGCCGGGGTGACCCTGGCCAGCCTGACCGAACTGGTCAGCGGCTTCGGCCGGAACCTGGACGCGCCGGCCGGAACGGTCACCAGCTGGATCGCGCCGAACCTTCAGGCCTTCGCGGACCTGTTCGACATCTACAGCAACACGGGCCTGTTCGAGCTGAGCGGGGCGTCCAACAGCAATGCGCGCGGCAATATCCGCAGCGTGACGGAGAAGGATTCGGCCGCCTATCTGCAACTGGACTTCAGCACCGAACTGGCCGGCGTGCCGATCCGCGGCGACGTGGGCGTGCGCTATGTGAAGACGGAACAGAGCTCGACCGGCTATCAGCTGGTCGCCGGAGCGGCGCAGCAGACGACGGTGGACCGCGACTATGACGACGTCCTGCCCGCCCTGAACGTCACTGCTGAAGTGACGCCGGACTTCCTGGTCCGCTTCGGCGCGGCCAAGGTCATGACCCGCCCGAACCTGGGCAGTGTCACGCCCGGCGGCAGCCTCAGCACCGTGGGCGTCTTCAGCGTCAGCTCGGGCAACCCCTATCTGGACCCCATCCGGGCCACCACCTACGACCTTTCGGCCGAGTGGTATTTCGCGCCGGAAGCCCTGCTGTCGGTCGGTCTGTTCTACAAGGACATCGACAGCTACATTCAGACGTCCAGGATCTCGCGCCCGTTCAATGAGTCGGGTCTGCCGCTCGAACTGCTGAACGGCCTGGGGGTCTCGCCCAGCGACGTCTTCCTGTTCAGCCAGCCGGTCAACACCGAGGGCGGTCCGCTGAAGGGGATCGAAGTCAGCTACCAGCAGCCGTTCAGCTTCCTGCCCGGACCCTTCGACAATCTGGGCGCCATCTTCAACGTCACCCTGGTCGATTCCAAGATCAGCTATATCTCGTCGCGGTCCCCGACCGGCTTTGTCGAGAACGACCTGATCGGCCTGTCAAAAACGGCCTATAACGCCACACTCTATTATGAGGACGATCGGTTCAGCGCCCGCGTCTCGGCCGCCTACCGCGACCGCTATCTGACGGCCGTGCCCAGCGGGACCAGCACCAACGACATCGACGGGGTGCGCGACATCGTCACGGTGGACGCCTCGGCCTCCTACGCCCTGAACGACCGCATCAAGCTGACGTTCGAAGGGCTGAACCTGACCGACGCCTTCAACGAGCAATATACGGACAGCCGTCGCGACAGCATCTACGTCTATTCGCACACCGGCCGGCAGTACAACTTCGGCGTCCGCTACAGCTTCTAGTCATCCTCTCCCCTCCCGAGGATGGGCGTCGGCCGGTTCGCCGGTCGGCGCCCGCTTTTCATTCGGAGACGCCATGAACCCGCTGCTTCATCGTCGTTCTGTCCTGGCCGCCGGCGCCGCCTTGCCGCTCGCGACGGTCGGTCCGCCCGCCTGGTCGGCGGCGCGGGCCTATGATGCGGTGGTCGCGAAACCCGCCTCGGGGCGCAACTTCGCCGCCCCGGCCTATCCCAGCCTGTCGGCCGCCATCGCCGCCGCCCCATCGAACGGGACGCGGCCGTTCCGCATCCTGATCACGCGCGGGATCTGGACCGAACAGGTGGTGGTGGACAAGCCCTTCGTTCATCTGATCGGTGAAGACCGCAGCGGTTCAGTGATCAACCATCTGGCCGCCTCCGGTCTGGCGGCGCCGGACGGGCGGCCCTGGGGCACCTTCCGCACCGCGACTCTGTTCGTCCGCGCCCCGGATTTTCACGCCGAGACCCTGACGATCAACAACGCCTTCGACGGCCTGGCGGAGATGACCAAGTCGAACGGCCTGCACTCTCACAACGGCGCCGGTCCTCAGGCGGTCGCCCTGATGATGGACAAGGGCTCCGACCGGGCGGTGGTGCGCGCCTGCGACATCCTCAGCTACCAGGACACCCTGTTCCCCGATGCGGGATCGACCCTGTTCGACCGTTGTCTGATCACGGGCAGCTATGACTTCATCTTCGGCGGCGGGCGCGCCTGGTTCGAAGGCTGCGAAATCCGATCGCGCACACGTCCGGCCGATCCGATCGAGGGTTACGTCACCGCGCCCAGCACCCCGATCGATCAGCCGTTCGGCTTCGTCTTCAAAGACTGCCGGTTGACCAAGGACGCCGATGTTCGTCCGGGCTCCGTCTTCTTGGGCCGACCCTGGCGGCCGTCCAGCGCCTTTCCCGATGGGCGATACGGCGATCCCCGTTACGTCGGCGCGGCCGCCTTTGTGGACTGCTGGATGGACGACCACATCGCCCGGGAGGGCTGGACGGAGATGTGGTACACGGGGCGCGACGGCAATCCGCGCACCATGCTTCAGCCGGAGGAGGCGCGCTTCGCGACCTTCGGCTCGACCGGACCGGGCGCCGCCGACTTCGGGAGGGGGCGCCGCCTGTCTGTAGACGAGGCCGGGCGCATCACGCGATCAGCCGTGCTGGGCTGATCGCCGCAGCCTGCGGTCTGGCCGGCGCATAGCGGGCGGTCATCTCGGCGCAGAAGTCTGCGAACTCTTCGGCGACCTGCGGCGGGCTGGTGTGGTGGGGCTCCAGGCCGCGATGCTCGGGCGTGAAGCAGAAGGTCACGGTCACGTCGAAGTCGGCTAAGGTCGCCATCTGCCGGTCGAACCAATCCAGGGCGCCGTCGCGATAACGGTCCGCCCAGGACAGGCCGGTGCGCAGCCGACGCACGCCCAGATCCTTCAGCCATCGGACCGCATCGTCCAGCCTGTGATCCTGGAAGTGAAACCACTGGCAGACCCCCATGTCGGCCGCATAGGGCCGGAAGGCCTCCAGCGCCGGCTTGGGCGAGCCGTCCTCGCGCAACAGGCCCATGTGGAAGTGCCGGTAGTAGGACGACCCCTCAGCCTCCCGATGCCGTGTCGTGGCCTCCCAGGTGCGGGGCAGGTCGTACAGGCTGTACCAGTGGAGGCGGGGCGCCTTGCCGATCAGCAGTTCGGCGGTCTTTTTCACACCCCAAGCCTGGACCTCTTCGGAGCCGAAGGCGGAGACCCCGACCTCCGTCACCCAGACCGGCTTGTCGGTGACCGCCTTGATCTCGTCGATTCGCGCGGGCCATTCGTCGATGGGCCACAGGTTCCAGTCCAGGGGAAAACCATGGACGGCGACCACGTCGATCGCCTCCATCACCCCCATCTCCTCCAGTCGCCGAACGAAGGAAGGGTCGATGGGGGACATCCCGCCCAGGACGCGGGTCACCGTGGGATTCTCGGCCCGGACAGCGGCCCCGGCCAGCCGTGTCATCTCGGCGAAACGCGCCCATTCGGGGTCCAGCAGGGGGTCCCAGTGGGACTTGTTGTTCGGTTCGTTCCAGATCTTGACGGCCTCGATCATCGGCGCGGCTCCTTGGTCTTGTCATGGCCTTTGAGGGGCGAGCGGGCGGGATAGACGGCGCCGGCCTCGGTCGGTCGTTCTGTGCGGCGACACAGGAAGACTTCCTCCTCCGGTCGATCCAGCACCTGGAACCCCGCGCTGCGCAGCATGGCCGCGCTGGCCGAGGCGTTGGGCGCCCACCAGTTGGTCCAGTCTCCGGCGTAGCGGTGCTCGATGAAGTGCAGCTTCGGATAGTCGGGCCGGTCGAAATGGGCCGTCTGGCTGAAGTCGTAGTCGATTTCGGGTTCAAAGATGTCGTTTGCGCCGCGTTGCATCGACTGGAACAGAAGCAGGTCGTCGGCCACGTGCTCGTGGATCAGGTCCAGCGCCAGGAGCGGGTGGCGCAGGTGGTAGAGAACGCCCATGAAGATGACGAGGTCGAAACGTTCGCCGAGTTTGGCCAGGTCGTAGACCGACAGTTTGCGGAACTCGATATCCGCGTCTTCGACCTCGGCGGCGAGCCGCGCCTGATCCAGATAGCGGTCGTCGAAATCGACGCCCAGCACCCGGTTCGCCCCCCGCCGCTTCATCTCCAGCGAATAGAAGCCGGCGTTGCAGCCGATATCGAGCACGCTGCGGCCGCTTAGGTCCTCGGGGATCACATGGGCGAAGCGGGCGAACTTGTTGGCGGGATAGTCGTGGAGGAAGTGATCCGGCGCGGTGCGAACCCCCTTCAGCTCCATATTGTGAAACCAGGGGCCGAGTTCGGCCACCCGAGCACGAACCTGCGCGGCGCTGAGTTCAGCCATGAGGAACCTCATTCAGGCGAAGAAGGGACAGGTGTTCCGGCGTCGCCGAGACGGTGGTGATCGACCCCGGCGCGATCTCGAACCGATCGTGGTGTCGCAGCGAAAGCCCCAGAGTCAGGGCGACGACCGACTTGATCACGTCGGCGTGGCTGACCGCCGCCACGGCTCCGGCGTCGGCGGCGGCCATCGTCTCCAGCCAGCGGGACAGGCGGCCTTGGACCTCCAGCATCGACTCGCCGTTCGGCGCTCGCCCCTGGTCGCGGGCGGCGTTCCACCGGCGCCATTGGGGCAAGTCGTCCAGTTGGGCGAAATCCCGACCGGTCCAGTCCCCGAAATCAATTTCGTTCAAGGCGGCTTCCTCTTCGAGCCGACCGGAGTGGGCGGCGGCTATCACGGCGGCGGTCTCTCGCGTCCGGTCCAGGGGACTGGTCAGCACCCGATCAAGTCGGGGGAGGGCGCGCGCCAGAGCCTGAGCTTGACGTCTTCCTGTGTCGCTCAGACCCACGCCAGGGGTGCGTCCGCAAAGCCGTCGGGACACAAGATCGTGGGTTCCGTGTCGGATCAGGTGGATGATCGTCACGAGACCAGGCGAGTGGCGCGCGGGGCAGGGGCGGGCTCGTCGCCGCGGATGAAACGCAGCGTCCGCTCGCGCGCCTCCTCGTCCGTGAACTGTTCCGGGGGGGATTTCATGAACCAGCTGGACGGCCCGATCAGAGGCCCTGACACGCCGCGATCCATCGCCACCTTGGCGCATCGGACGGCGTCGATGACGACGCCTGCGCTGTTGGGACTGTCCCAGACCTCCAGCTTGACCTCCATGCTGATCGGCACGTCGCCGAAGGTGGTGCCCTCCAGACGGATGTGCGCCCATTTGCGGTCGGTCAGCCACGGGACGAAATCACTGGGGCCGACATGGACGTCGTCGTCGGCCAGGGGCGTCTCGAATTGGCTGGTGACCGCCTGGGTCTTGGAAATCTTCTTCGACGTCAGTCTTTCGCGCTCCAGCATGTTCTTGAAGTCGGAATTGCCGCCGAAGTTGAGCTGATAGGTGCGATCCACGCGCACGCCCCGCTCACGCATCAGATTGGCCAGCACCCGGTGAACGATGGTGGCGCCGACCTGGCTCTTGATGTCGTCGCCGACGAGCGGCAGTCCGGCGTCGCTAAACCGCTTCGCCCAGCCTGGGTCAGAGGCGATGAATACCGGAATGCAGTTGACGAAAGCGCAGCCGGCCCGCAGCGCCTGTTCGGCGTAATATTCGGTGGCCTTTTGCGATCCCACGGGCAGGTAGGAGACCAGCACCTGGGTTCCGCTGTCGCGTAAGGCCTGGGCCACATCGACGGGGGGAGCGGCGCTCTCTTCCAGGTCGTCGATCATGTATCGGCCGATCCCGTCCAACGTCGGTCCGCGCTGGACGATGACGCCCGAGGGGCCGGGGGAGGCGAAGCGGAAGGTGTTGTTCGGCGGGGCGAAGACGGCGTCCGACAGGTCGCGGCCGACCTTGGCCGCATGAATGTCGAAGGCGCTGACCATCTCCATGTCTTCGATACGATAACCGCCGAGTTCGACGTTCATCAGCCCGGGCGGAGGGGCGTTGCTGGGGGCCGCCGCATAATAGGCCAGGCCCTGCACGAAGGACGAAGCGCAGTTGCCCACGCCCACGACGCCGATCCGAACGGATTTTCGCTGCATTGGCTGGTCCCTTCGCCGTTCCGCGGCCCGATCGGCCGCAGCAAGAGGAAGGATCTACAAAGCTCCCGGTTCCGTGAAATGGCCAAGTATCCATCAGATCAAGGTTCGAAGAGGACGATATATGTTCTTGTGTCGAATTTTGAACATTGAAAGAAAAGGCGGAAAGGGAAGTGCTAGCGCAATATGTTCAAAATTGAACGCTCCGAATATCGGAACAGATGGGTAGAAGAAGCTGTTGCTCGGGTGAACCTGCCGGAGCTGCACCATGTCCGAAGCGAACCGCCTGACTGATCATGACGACATCCGCGCCTGGGCCGAGGCCCGCGGCGCCAGGCCTTCTCGCGTGGCCAGCACGGCCGACGCCGACGGCGGCGGGGTGCTGAGGTTCGACTTCGGCGACAAGGAAGAGGCGCTGGAGGAGATCTCCTGGGACGAGTTCTTCCGCATCTTCGAAGACAGCGACCTGGCCTTGCTTGCGCAGGACCATACGAGCAGCGGCGAGATGAGCCGCTTCTCCAAGTTCGTGCAGCGCTGAGCCGGAGATCCCCATGGCGAACACTGTCCTGATCACCGGCGGCGCGGGCTTCGTCGGCCGTCATCTCGCTCGATCCCTGCTTGAACAGGGCCACAGGGTGAGGGCGCTCGACAGCCTGATCGAGCAGGTCCACCCCACCGGCGCGCGGCCCGACGAACTGGACCCCGGGGTCGAACTGGTGGTCGGCGACATTCGCGACGAGGACCGGGTCCGGGCGGCGCTTCAGGGGGTGGACAAGGTCGTTCACCTGGCGGCGGAGGTCGGCGTCGGCCAGAGCATGTATGCGATCGACCGCTACACCTCGGTTAATGACTACGGCACGGCGGTGCTGTTCCAGCAGTTGATCGACCAGCCGGTGCAGCGGGTAGTCGTCGCCTCCTCGATGAGCATCTACGGCGAGGGCCTGTACCGCACTGAAGACGGCGATTTGCGTCAGGAGGTGGTGCGCGGCGCCCGGAACCCGGACGGCTCATGGGACCCCACGGACGACCAGGGGCGTGCGCTGATCCCCGTGCCGACGCCAGAGACCAAGTCGCCGGCGCTGAAGAGCGTCTATGCGATCAACAAATTCGTTCAGGAACGGCTCACCCTGACCCTGACGGCCCAATACGGGATGGAAAGCTGCGCCCTGCGGCTCTGGAACATCTACGGGCCGGGGCAGGCCCTTTCCAATCCCTACACCGGCGTCCTGGCCATCTTCGCCTCCCGCATCGCCAACGGTCAGGCCCCGATGGTGTTCGAGGACGGCCGTCAGAGGCGCGACTTCGTGCATGTCTCGGACGTTGCGCGCGCCTTCCTTCTGGCGCTGGAGAAGCCGGAGGCGAACGGGCAGGTCTTCAACATCGGCTCTGGGGAGGACCGCACCGTCGAGGACGTGGCGCGGCTGCAGGCGGCCTCGATGGGGCGGCCCGATATCGAGCCCCTGATCACCAACAAGGCCAGGGCGGGCGACATCCGCCACAATATTCCCGATCTGACGAAGGCCCGCGAGGAACTGGGCTATGAATCGCGTCAGGACTTCGCGGCAGGTCTTGAGGAACTGGCCGAATGGGTGGCGCGCCAGGAAGCCCAGGACCGGGTCGATCAGGCGCGCGGCGAGCTGGAACGTCGGGGGCTGGTGGCATGAGCCGGGTCCTGATCACGGGCGGCGCCGGTTTCATCGGCTCCAACCTCGCCGACCGCCTGGCCGGCCAGGGTCATGAGATCGTGGTGCTGGACACCCTGGCGCGGCCGGGGGTGGAGGGAAACCTCAAATGGCTGCTGCTGCGCCACGGCGCACAGGTCCGGCACCTGACCGCTGACGTCCGCCAGGCCGAGGCGGTCGAGACGGCGGTCGCCCAGGCGGACGTGGTCTTCCACCTGGCCGCCCAGGTGGCGGTGACGACCAGCTTGGTCGATCCCCGCACCGACTTCGACGTCAATCTGATCGGGACGCTCAACGTCCTGGAGGCGGCGCGCCGTCGATGCACTCCGGTCGTCTTCGCCAGCACGAACAAGGTCTACGGCGATCTGGGCGACATCGAACTGGCCGTTCAGAACGAGGCCTGGCTGCCGACGGAGCCCGCGCTGCGAACTCGGGGCGTGGACGAACGGCGGCCGCTGGACTTCCACACGCCCTACGGATGCTCCAAAGGCGCGGCCGATCAGTATGTGCTGGACTATGCCCGCAGCTACGACGTGCCGACCTGCGTGCTGCGGATGAGCTGCATCTACGGTTCCCGTCAGATGGGGACGGAGGACCAGGGCTGGGTCGCCCATTTCCTGATCCGGGCGCTGGAAGGCGCCCCGATCACCCTTTACGGCGACGGTCGGCAGGTGCGCGATATTCTGGACGTATCGGACGCTGTCGACGCCTATGTCGCGGCCTGGAAGCGGATCGAGGCCGTGTCGGGCCGCGCCTTCAACCTGGGCGGCGGGCCTGAGAACGCCGTCAGCCTGAGGGGCTTGATCGCTCATATCGACCGACTGCTCGGTCGCGCGACCGAACTGAAGTTTGAGGACTGGCGGGCCGGGGATCAGCGCTACTTCGTCGCCGACGCCTCGGCGGCCCACCGCGCCCTGGGGCTGGGCGCGGTCAAGTCCTGGCGGCCGGGCGTGTCGGACCTGGCGGACTGGCTGCGGGCGGAACGGCGACTGGACGCCCGCATCGGCTCGGCGGCGGCATGAGTCTGGTCCCCCGTCACGTGCTGATGACCACCGACGCCGTGGGCGGCGTCTGGACCTATGCGCTGGATCTGGCGGAAGGCCTATCGGCGCGCGGCGTCCGCATCACCCTAGCCGTGTCGGGCCCTGCGCCCCGTCCCGCCCAGCGACGAGCCGCCGAACAGATTGGGGGGCTCACGCTGGTCGAGGCGGGGGGGACGCTCGACTGGCTGGCGGACGGTCCCCGCCCGCTGGACCAGACGGCGCGGGCCCTGCGCGGTTTGGCTGCCCAGAACGGTGTGGATCTGGTGCACCTTAACAGCCCCGCCTTGCGGGGCGACGAGGACTGGGGCGCGCCCGTGGTCGGGGTTTGTCACTCCTGCGTGGCGACCTGGTGGGACGCGGTGCGTGGAACGGCCTTGCCGGAGGATTTCGACTGGCGGACGGAGCGGCTCGCCCAGGGCTACCGGCGTTGTGACCGTCTGATCGCCCCCAGTTTCGCCTTCATGCAGACGACGGCGGCGCGCTACGGCGTCCTGCCCGCTACGGTTCGAAACGGCCGCCGTCCCATTGGAACCCGCCCGGTTCCCCGGCGCCGGCAGGTTCTGACCTCGGGCCGGCTGTGGGACGAGGGCAAGAATATTGCGACCCTCGAACGGGCCGCCCGACGGATGCGGGGCCGCGTCGAGGCCGCCGGTCCGCTTGAAGGACCGAACGGTCAGTCGGTTCATCTGGACCGGATCCAGCCCCTGGGCGCGCTGAGCCCCACCGACTTGCAGCAAAGGCTTCGACTGGCGTCAATCTTCTGCGCCCCGTCGCTTTACGAGCCCTTCGGCCTGGGCGTGCTGGAGGCGGCCCAGGCGGGATGCGCCCTGGTCTTGGCCGATATTCCGACCTTCCGCGAGCTTTGGGAGGGGGCGGCGCTGTTCGTCTCTCCGCAAGACGACGCCGCGCTGGCGGTCGTTCTGGATGAACTGCTGGAAGACGCCGACCGCGCGCGCCGCCTGGGAAGGCTGGCGGCCGAGCGCGCCGAACAGTTCAGCCTCGAGGCCATGGTCGAGGGAACCTTGGCCGTCTACGCCGAGGCCTTGGCCCAGCGCGCCCCCTTCGGGGAGGCGGCGGCGTGAAGATCGTCTATTTCACCCATTCGCTGGAGTCGTGCTGGAACCACGGCAATGCGCATTTCCTGCGTGGGGTGCTGCGCGAACTGATCGCCCGCGGCCATCAGGTCGAGGCGTGGGAGCCGCACGACGCCTGGAGCCGCGCCAATCTGGTCGCGGACCATGGCGAAGAAGGACTGGCGCCCTATCGGCAGGCCTATCCCGAACTGGTCAGCCGCCGCTTCCATCCGCCCCTTGATGTGGATCGGGCGCTGGACGGGGCGGACCTGGTCATCGTGCATGAATGGAACGATCCGGCGCTGGTGGCGGCCGTCGGTCGCGCGCGGGGGCGGGGCCGCTTTACTCTGTTGTTTCACGACACCCACCACCGGGCCGTCAGCGAACCGGAGGCCATGCAGGCTTTCGACCTGTCGGAATATGACGGGGTGCTCGCCTTCGGTGAGACCCTGGCGGCGGTGTACCGCCGATGGGGCTGGGGCGATCGCGTCTTCGTCTGGCATGAGGCGGCCGACGTCCGCCTGTTCCATCCTCCGCTTGAGCAGCAGGGCCGGGAAGGACTGGTCTGGGTCGGCAACTGGGGCGACGGGGAGCGGACTGCGGAGCTGGAGCGATTTCTGTTCGCCCCGGCGGCGGCGAGCGGCCTTGCCCTTGATCTCTACGGCGTCCGCTATCCCGAGGCGGCGCGGCGCCTGCTGGACCGCTACGACGTCCGCTATCACGGCTGGCTGGCCAATGCGGCCGCGCCGGGGGTGTTCGCACGGCGCCTGGCGACCGTTCACGTCCCGCGCCGCTTCTACGTCGAGACGCTTCCGGGCATTCCGACCATTCGCGTTTTCGAAGCCCTGGCCTGTGGAATCCCCCTGATCAGCGCGCCGTGGACGGACAGCGAGGGCCTGTTCGAGGTCGGTCGTGACTTCCTGATGGTGCGGTCCGGCAGCGAAATGGCCTCGGCGCTCCGGGCGGTCAAGTCGGACGCCGGCCTGCGCGCGGAACTGACCGACCACGGACTGGCTGCAATCCGCGCCCGCCACACCTGCGCACACCGGGTCGATGAACTGATGGCGGTGCTGGGGCGGCTCGGCGCGCCCGCCGCCGATCCCGCTCCAACCTTCCACCCCGTCATGGAGATTGCGGAATGAAGATCGCCTTTTACGGCTCCAGCCTGCTGTCGTCCTACTGGAACGGCGCGGCCACCTATTATCGCGGCCTGCTGGGCGCCTTGGCCGAACGCGGATGGGACATCCTGTTTCTGGAACCCGACGCCTTCGACCGGCAGCGGCATCGCGACATTGATCCGCCGGACTGGGCCGAGGTGGTGGTGTGGGACAACACCGTCGAAGGCTGCAAGACAGCCATGGCGCGCGCCGTGGAGGCCGACGTAGTGGTCAAGGCTTCCGGCGTCGGCGTGTTCGACGACGTCCTGCTGGGCGTATTCGACCTGGCGCGCCCGGACGCCCTGACCGTCTACTGGGACGTGGACGCCCCCGCCACCCTGGCGGAGGTGAAGGCTGCGCCCGATCATCCGCTGCGGCGGGTCCTGCCGCAGATTGATCACGTCCTGACCTATGGCGGCGGCGCTCCGGTCGTGCAGGCGTTCCAAGCGCTCGGCGCCCGCGACTGCCGTCCGATCTATAATGCGCTCGATCCCGCCACCCATCATCCCGTCCAGCCGGACCCCGGCTTCTCCGCCGACCTCGCGCTCCTGGCCAATCGACTGCCGGATCGGGAACGCCGGATCGAGACCTTCTTTCTGGAGCCCGCCGCCGCCCTGCCGCAACGCCGGTTTCTGCTGGGCGGCAACGGCTGGGCCGACAAGGCCATGCCGGCGAACGTCCAGACCATCGGTCATGTGGGCACGGCCCAGCACAACGCCTTCAACTGTACGCCCCTGGCGGTGCTGAACGTCGCCCGCGACAGCATGGCCGAGGTCGGCTTCTCGCCCGCCACGCGGGTGTTCGAGGCCACCGGCGCCGGGGCCTGCCTGATCACCGACTATTGGGAAGGCGTCGAACAGTTTCTGAAGCCGGACGTCGAAGTGCTGGTGGCGCGCGACGGCCAGGACGTAGCGGCGCATCTGGCCGCCCTGACGCCGGAACGGGCGCAGGCCATCGGCCGGGCGGCGCGAGACCGCGTCCTGGCCGACCATACCTACGCCCAGCGGGCCGAGGCGGTGGACGCCCTGCTCCGCGAACGGCTCGCGGCGCGCCGCGAAAGGAGCGCGGCATGAAGCTGGTCGTGCTGGGGCTCAGCCTGTCGTCCGCCTGGGGCAACGGACACGCCGTGACCTTCCGCGCCCTGCTGTCCGCCTTCGCGGGCCGGGGGCACGAGGTGGTGTTCCTGGAGCGGGAAACGCCTTGGTATGCGGCGCACCGCGATGTGTCGGATCCGCACTATTGCCGCCTCGACTTCTATTCGGATCTGCAGGATCTGGAGCGTTTCGCCGACGAGGTGCGCAGCGCAGACGCCGTCCTGGTCGGCTCATACGTGCCCGAGGGGATCGAGGTCGGCCGGTGGGCGCGTCGCACGGCGACGGGCGTGGTGGCCTTCTACGACATCGATACCCCTGTGACCCTGGCCCGGCTGGCGCAAGACGACTGCGACTATCTGCGAGTCGACCAGATTGCGAACTACGACGTCTATTTCTCCTTCACCGGCGGGGCGACGCTTGAGCGTCTGGAGCGCGAACACGGCGCACCGGCGGCCCGCGCCCTCTATTGTTCGGCGGACCCCGAGGCCTATCGACCGCAAGCCGTCGCTCCGCGGTGGGATCTGTCCTATCTCGGCACCTATAGCCCGGATCGTCAGCCGACATTGGAGCGCCTGCTGCTGGAGCCGGCGCGGCGTATGCCGGATCGTCGCTTCGTGGTGGCGGGCCCTCAGTATCCCGACGACATCGACTGGCCCGAGAATGTCGAGCGGATCGACCATCTGCCCCCGGCCGACCATCCGGCCTTCTACGCCGCCAGCCGCTTCACCCTGAACGTCACTCGCGCGGACATGCGGGCGGCCGGGCACAGCCCCTCGATCCGGCTGTTCGAGGCCGGCTCTTGCGGCTGCCCGATCATTTCGGACGCCTGGCCTGGCATCGAGACGCTCTTCACCCCGGGCGAGGAGATCCTGCTGGCCGACGACGCCGAGACGGTGATCGAGGCGCTGTCCGCGCCTGTGGATCAGGCTCGCGCGATGGGCGAGGCCGCGCGCCGCCGCATCCTGTCCGAACACACCCCCTCCCACCGCGCCCACACTCTGGAGCGTGAGTTGATCGCGGCTCTACGGGCCAAGACGAAGGACCGACCTATGAAGTCCATATCCGACACCCGCACCGTCCTGGTCGCCGGCGGCGCCGGCTTCCTCGGTTCGCACCTTTGCGACCGGTTGTTGGCGGAAGGTCGCCACGTCGTCTGCCTCGACAATCTGCAGACGGGCGACCTGGCGAACCTCAAGGACGCGATGAAACAGCCGCGGTTCGAGTTCGTGCGCCACGACATCGTCGACCCCCTGCCGGAGCGGATCGCCGCCCGTGGGTTCGACCGCATCTACGACCTGGCCTGCGCTGCTTCGCCGCCGCAGTATCAGCAGGATCCGGAGCATACGATGCTGACCTGCATCCTCGGGGTTCGTAACCTGCTGCAACTGGCCGAGAAGACCGGCGCGCGTCTGTTGCTGACCTCCACCAGCGAGGTCTACGGCGATCCGGAGGTCCATCCCCAGCCGGAAACCTATCGCGGCAACGTCAATCCGATCGGCCCGCGCGCCTGCTATGACGAGGGCAAGCGGGCGGCCGAGACCCTGGTGTTCGACTATGATCGGGCGGGGCGAGCCGAGGTTCGCGTGGCGCGGATCTTCAACACCTATGGGCCGCGCCTGTCGGCGGCCGACGGTCGGGTCGTCTCCAACCTGATCACCCAGGCCCTTTCGGACGCGCCGATCACCATCTATGGCGACGGCAGCCAGAGCCGGTCCTTCTGCTATGTGGACGACATGATCGGCGGCCTGATCGCCCTGATGGAGCATGAGGGACCGCAGCCGGGACCGATCAACCTCGGCAATCCGGTCGAGCTGACGGTGTCCGAACTGGTCGAGGTCATTCTTGATCTGACCGGCTCCGGCTCCGGAATCGTCCACCGACCGCTGCCCGCCGACGACCCGCGGCGTCGCCGTCCGGATATCGCCAAGGCCGATGCAGTCCTGGATTGGCGCCCGACCACCGCCTTGCTTGACGGTCTGCGCCGCACCATCAACTGGTTCGACGCCGATCGCCCGATTGTGGTCAGCGACCGTCCGGCCCTCAGCGCCTGAGGTGCGGGCCGACGGCGACATGGCGGAGGTTCTGCGGCGCAATATCGAGGCCATGCGTGCGCAGCGAAAAGAGGCGGCCGAGGCGGCGCCATGGCCGGAACGGCTCGCCCAGCGCATCACCGGATTCGCGGGGAGCATGGGGTTCGTGCTGCTGCACCTGCTGATTTTCGGCGGCTGGATCCTCTGGAACCTGTTGGCTCCGGAGCCGTGGCGTTTCGACGAGACCCTGGTCGTCCTGGCCATGGCCGCCTCCGTGGAGGCCATCTTCCTGTCGACCTTCGTCCTGATCAGCCAGAACCGGATGGCGGCGGCGGAGCACGGGCGGGCGGAGTTGGATCTGCAGATCAATCTGCTGGCCGAACACGAAATCACCCGGCTGATTGATCTGGTCGGTCACCTCGCCGCGCACGCGGGACTTTCGGAGACGGACCCGCACCTGGACGAGCTGCGCCGCGACGTCGCGCCGGACGCCGTTCTCGATCAGATCACGCGATCAAATGAGGAAGACGATGACAGAGGTTCTTGACCAGACGCACACCATGCGCGCGGCGGTCGTCACAGGCCCCGGTCAACTGGAGGTGCAGCGCGTGCCCAGGCCTGAACCCGGCGTGGGTCAGGTCCGGATCAGGCTGGAGGGCTGCGGCGTCTGCGCCTCCAATCTGACGCCTTGGGCGGGGCCGGACTGGATGACCTTTCCAACGCCGCCCGGCGGGCTGGGCCACGAAGGGTGGGGCGTCGTGGATGCGGTCGGCGAGGGCGTATCGCGTGTCGCGGTCGGCGACCGGGTCGCGGCCCTGTCCCAGAGCAGTTTCGCCGAATATGACGTCGCCGATCAGGCGGCGGTGGTGCCCCTGCCGTCCGAACTGGACGGCCTGCCGTTTGCGGGCGAACCCCTGGGCTGCGCCATGAACATCTTTCGGCGCAGCGGGATCTCGCCCGGTCAGACCGTCGCCATCGTCGGAATTGGTTTTCTGGGGGCGATCCTGACACGGTTGGCGACTGATGCGGGCGCCCGCGTCATCGCCCTTTCCCGGCGGCCCTATTCTCTGGACGTCGCCCGTCGCATGGGGGCGGTCGAAACCCTGGCGCTGGACGACCACTACGCCTTGATCGCCAGGGTCTCCGAACTGACGGAGGGGCGGTTCTGCGATGTGGTGATCGAGGCGGTCGGCAAGGCCTGGCCGCTGGACCTGGCGGCCGAACTGACCCGTGAACGCGGTCGGCTGGTCATCGCCGGCTATCACCAGGACGGCCCGCGGCAGATCAACATGCAGCTGTGGAACTGGCGCGGCCTGGATGTCGTCAACGCCCATGAGCGCGACCCCGCCGTCTATGCTGAAGGGGTGCGCGAGGCCGTGGAGGCGGTGCGCTCAGGGCAGTTGGACCTCAACGACCTGATCACCCACGCCTATCCGCTGGAACAGTTGGACCAGGCGCTGGACGCCACCCGCGACCGACCGGACGGCTTCCTGAAGGCGGTGGTGAGGATGCGATGACCGATCTGCTTCTGCAACGCGGCGCGTCGTCTGAACTGCGTCGCCCGCGCGTGGGATTCCTGGGCGTGGGCTGGATCGGGCGGCATCGGATGGCGGCCATGCTGGACGCGGGCCAGATCGAGGCGGTCGCCGTCGCCGAGCCCGACCCGGACATGGCGCGCGAGGCCCTGGTTCTCGCCCCTGACGCGACGGTCTGCGCCGACCTCGACGATCTGCTGGCCCAGGATCTGGACGGTCTGGTGATCGCCACACCCAGCGCGCTTCACGCCGATCAGGCGCAACGGGCCCTGGACGCCGGCGTCGCCGTCTTCTGCCAAAAGCCGCTGGGCCGGAACGCGCAGGAGACCGAGGCCGCCATCGCCGCCGCCCGCCGCGCGAACCGGCTGCTGGCGGTGGACCTCAGCTACAGGTTCACCGCAGCCGTTCAGGCTCTGAAGACCCAGCTCGAGTTGGGGGCCATGGGCCGTGTTCATGCGGTCGATCTGACCTTCCATAACGCCTATGGACCGGACAAGCCCTGGTTCTACGACGCGGCTCTCTCTGGCGGCGGATGCGTCATGGATCTAGGCGTCCATCTGGTCGATCTGTGTCTGTGGCTGCTGGATGACGCGGTGGCGGGGGTCGAGGCGCATCTGCGGCGACAGGGTCGTCCCCTGGCTGGTCGCAAGGAGGCGGAAGACTACGCCGTCGCGACCCTGATCCTGAAATCCGGCGCGGTGGTCCGCCTGGCCTGTTCATGGCGACTGCCTGCGGGGCAGGACGCGGTGATCGAAGCGGCCTTCTACGGCGAGAAGGGCGGGGCGGCTCTGCACAATCTCGGCGGCTCCTTCTATGATTTCGAGGCCACGGCGTTTGAAGGCGTGACGCGGCGCGTTCTGGCGTCGCCGCCGGACGACTGGGGCGGCCGCGCCGCTCAGGCCTGGGCTCAGGCCCTTGCGGAAGGGAAGCGATACGACCCTGGGGTCGAGCGGCTGGTGGAGGTGGCCCGGACCCTGGACCGGATCTACGCCGCCGCAGCCTGAGGCTTGATCAGAACGGAAAGACGATCGGGATCGCCACCATGGCCGCGACCCAGGTCGCCAGGTTCAACGGAAGCCCCACGCGAACGAAGTCCATGTAGCTGTAGCCGCCCATGTTGAAGACCAGCACATTGGTCTGATAGCCGAAGGGGGTGGCGAAGGCGGCTGAGGCGGCCATCATGACCCCGACCAAAAAGGGCCGGGGATCGACGCCCAGGCTCTCCGCCAGGGCGACGGCGATGGGGGTGATCAGCACGGCTACGGTCGCGTTGGACAGAAGCTCCGTCGCAAACAGGGTGACGCCATAGAGCACGACCAGGGCCCCGAACGGCCCCATGGGGCGGATGACGTCGATCAGTCGCTCAGCGCCGGCTGCGGCGAGGCCGGTCACCTCGATGGCGGTTCCGACCACCACCATTCCGGCGATCAGCAGCAGGATTTCCGGCCTCAGGCCGGCGTAGGCTTCCTCCGGCGTGATGACCCGAAGCAGGATCAGCGCCACGGCCCCGGCGAAGGCCGAGGCGGCGATCGGCGCCCAGCCCAGGGCCGCTGAGGCGATCACCAGGACGAAGACCGCCAGTGACATCATGGCCGGGCGCAGCCGGAAGGGGCGGTCCGCCGCCTCGTACAGGGTGACGTCGCCCAGATGGGCGTCCCCCGACCCGTCGGCCTGATTGCGGGATTCGCCCAGGCGCGGCAGGCCGAAGGGGATGATGCGCTTGCGCCGCTTCGCCGCCTCGGCCTCGGCGCGTCGTCGCGCCGCCTCCATCTCGGCCAGCCGCGCGGCCTGGGCCTCGTCCTGGGCGACGGAACGGCCCAGCTGTCGCGCCCCGAAGAAATAGAGCCACAGGCCGCCGACGATCGCGATGAACAGACCCACCGGCGTGATCTCGAACAGGCCGAAGACCGGCTGGCCGGCGTTGCGCGCCATGTCGTTGACCAAGAGGTTCGTCGAGGTGCCGATCAAGGTCAGAAGCCCGCCCATGACCGTGACGTGGCTCAGCGGCATCAGAAAACGTTTGGGCGACAGCTTCAGCGACTGGGCCACGTCGCGGATCACCGGCGCGGCCAGGACGACCACCGGGGTGTTGTTCAAAAAGCCCCCGACCGCGCCGCACAGGCCGATGACGATCCAGATGCCCTGGGCCCCGACGCGGGTCGCCAGGCCGGTCGCCTGCCGGATCAGCAGGCCCAGCAGGCCCGACAGTTCGATGGCGTAGGCGATCACGAACAGGCCGGCCAGGGCGATGACGGCCGGACTGGCGAAGGCGCTCTGCACCTCGACGGGCCGCACGACGCCCAGCAGAAGCAGGACGGCCGCGCCGCTCAGGGCGACGACGTCGGCGCGCAGCTTGCCGTGGATCAGGACGCCGACCACGCCGATCAGCACCGCCAGGGCAACCATCTGGTCGAAAGTCATAGGCCGTGCAGACCGTTCTCTGCGCCTTTCGTCAACCTTTTTCGCAAGATCGAACCCAAAAGCGTGCGCGCCTATGCTAGGCTTGTTTCATGCTCGAACCGATCGCGTCGCCTCGCCCGTCGGTCGTCGCGCTCGCGGCGTCTGTCCTCCTCCTTGGTCCCGTCCTGGCGGGCTGCCAGCGCGAGGAGCCGGCGCCTGAAGCCGCTCCGTCTCAAACCCAGGCCCAGACCCAGATCCAGGCCCCGGTCGTTTCGGTCGCGCCTGCGCCGACCCTGGACCGGGCGAGCTTGCTGCAGGCCATGGACGTGGCCGCTTCGGCCTATGCGGCGGGCCGCGATCTCGGCGGCGCCGATCTGGTCGGTCGGCGCTTTTCGGTGCGACAGGTCTTCGGCTGTACGGGGCCCACTCCGCCGCCCGCCGGGGACGCTGTGTCCGGCGGCGGCCTGGCCCGCTGGGCCTGGGGGGACCGGCGTCGCACCCTCAAGTTGACGCTGGCTCCAGGAGACTGGACCGATTCAGCCTTGATCGCCGGGGGCGCCGACAGCTGGGAGGCTGTCGAGGGCTTTTGGGTGACCCGTCCTTGGCTCAGGACCGAAGGGTGTCCCGGCGTCCAGGGCGATCCCCTGGCCGGCGGCTCCGTCGCCCCGTCCCCTCAGACCGTGGGCTTGGCGGCGGTCTTCGACCAGGACGGTCCGCGCACCGGCCGCCGCAACGGTCGCGCCTATGAATACGTCGTGAGGGGCGAAGGGGACCAGCCGCCCGCGGCGCCGTCCGACGGCTACCGGCTGGTGCTGGAAGGGCGAATGGCCGCCTTCGCCGACGGCCGCGCCATCCGCTGCCGCGCCGCCGGCCCCGATCAGCGGCCGGTCTGTATCGGCGCAGTTCGCCTGGACCGCGTGGCCTTTGAGGATGCGAGCGGCAGGCTGCTCAGCGAGTGGCGCGGCGGCTGACGGCGGTTGTCCTCAGCCCCTTTCGCCGTCTTCTGAAAACGCAGGCGGGCGCGGCTGCATCATCGTCGCCAGCCGATCCACGGCCGTCGCCATCGCCGCCCTGTCGTCCGCCGACAGTCGGCCGAAACCTGAAATGAAGCCGTCGCCGAACAGGCCGGGCGAGGAGGCGAGGGCGTCTCGCCCGGCCTCTGTGAGCCGGACATGGACGATCCGACGGTCAATCGTTGAGCGATAACGCACGGCCATCCCCTTGGCCTCCAGCTTGTCCAGCACGGCGACCACTGTGGGCGGGGACATGGAGACGTCGCGGGATATGGCGCTGGTGCTGACCTCGCCCAGGTCGCGGATGGATTGCAGCACCAGCAGCTGCGGCAAGGTGAGGCCCGTCAGGCGCGCGATTTCCCGCGATCGAACGTCGATCGCCTGGGCGATCCGCCTGAGGGAGCGGACCAGGGTCGCCGTGGAATCCGTCGGCGCCTTGGGAGACAGCCCCGCTGAAAGATCAATCATCCGGTTGAACTCTTTCGTACACGAAACATTTGTACCCGCTGCATCCACAATTCAAGGAGGCCCCATGTGCGGTCTTAGCGGCGAGATCAATTTCGACGGACGGCCGGCCGACGCCGGCGCCGTACAACGCATGACGGATGCGCTCTCGCCTCGGGGACCGGACGGGTCCGGCATCGTAATGCGCGGCCCGGTGGGTCTGGGGCATCGCCGGCTGAAGATCATCGACCTGTCGGAGGCGGCGCAGCAGCCCATGGTGGACGCCGACCTGGGCGTGACCCTGGCCTTCAACGGCTGCATCTACAACTATCCGGAACTGCGCGAAGAGCTGCAGGGGCTGGGCTTCCGCTTCTTCTCGCACGGCGACACCGAGGTCATCATCAAGGCCTGGAAGGCCTGGGGCGAGGCCTGCGTCGAACGGTTCAAGGGCATGTTCGCCTTCGTCCTGCACGAGCGGGACACGGGCCGAACCGTGATCGCCCGCGACCGGTTCGGCATCAAACCGCTGTATCTGGCCGAGAGCGGCAAGCGGCTGAGGTTCGCCTCGACCCTGCCGGCCCTGCTGGCGGCGGGGGATGTGGACAAGACCATCGATCCGGTCGGCCTGCACCACTATATGACCTTCCATGCGGTCGTTCCGCCGCCCCACACCATACTGAAGGGGGTAAAGAAGTTTCCCCCGGCGACCATCCGGGTGATCGAGGCGGACGGCACGGCCAAGGACCGGCTGTACTGGCGGCCCGACATGACCCGCCATGCCGAGGACGCGGCCCTGACCGCCGAGGACTGGCGCGACCGGGTGCTGGACAGTCTGCGCGAGGCGGTGAAGCGCCGCATGGTCGCGGACGTGCCGGTCGGGGTCCTGCTGTCGGGCGGGGTGGACTCCAGCCTGATCGTCGGCCTGCTGGCCGAGCTGGGCCAGAAGGATCTGCTGACCTTCTCGGTCGGCTTCGAAGAGGCCAATGGCGAGAAGGGCGACGAGTTCGTCTATTCCGACCTGATCGCCAAACACTATGGGACCAAACACCACCAGATCTTCGTGCCGCACCAGCGGCTGATGGAGGCCCTGCCGGGGACGATCGGGGCCATGTCGGAGCCGATGGTCAGTTATGACAACGTCGGCTTCTATCTGCTGAGCCAGGAAGTCTCGAAACACATCAAGGTGGTGCAGTCGGGCCAGGGGGCGGACGAGGTCTTCGCCGGCTATCACTGGTACCCGCCGATGCTGGAGGCGACCGACCCGGTCGAGACCTACGCCAAGGCCTTTTTCGACCGCAGCCATGCGACGCTGAAGACCCAGTTGAACGGCGCCTATATGGCCGACACCGACGTCAGCCGCGCCCTGGTCGAGGCCCATTTCGCCCAACCGGGCGCCGATACGCCGGTCAACCAGGCCCTGCGCCTGGACAGCCAGGTGATGCTGGTCGACGATCCGGTGAAGCGGGTCGACAACATGACCATGGCCTGGGGGCTGGAGGCGCGGGTGCCCTTCCTCGACCACGAGCTGGTCGAACTGGCCGGCCGGATTCCGCCGGAGCACAAGCTGGCTCAGGGGGGCAAGGGGGTGCTGAAGGAGGCGGCGCGCCTGGTGATCCCGTCCGAGGTGATCGACCGCAAGAAGGGCTATTTCCCCGTCCCTGCGCTGAAATACATCCAGGGCCCGTATCTGGAGATGGTGCGCGAGGCCCTGACCAATCAGGCGGCGCGCGACCGCGGCCTGTTCGACAGGCGGTATCTGGACACCCTGTTCGCCGATCCGACCCAGCACATCACGCCGCTGCGCGGATCGGAACTGTGGCAGGTCGCCGTGCTCGAGATGTGGATGCAACAGCATGGCGTCTGACGTTCGACCTGAACGGTCCAAGGCGCACCGGCTGAAGCGGCTGCGTCACGAGGGGCTGAAGCCGCCCGTTCAGTCCGGCGACGGACCGAGGCCGGACGCCGTGCTGGACTGCGGCTGGGGCCGGCTGCTGTTCGCCCAGACCTTCGAGACGGCCGAGCCCCTGGTCGAGGCCCTGCGCGCCGAGGGGGCGGACCGGCGCGACATCGCCTTCTACGTCCGCAATCCGCATGTCCTGCTGGCCCAGGCGCCGCAGGAGCTGTTCCTGGACCCGTCGCACACCTATCGGCTGGAACTGGCCACCTATCGCGCCGGTCGTCGCCAGCCGAGAGGCTTCACCGTGCGCCGTCTGACGTCGGAGGCGGACGCCCAGGCGGTCAACGACATCTACGCCAAGCGCAGGATGGTGCCGGTCCCGCCCGACTTCTTCTGGTCCCGTCGCGACGACCGGACGATCACCTATTTCGTCGCCGAAGATGCGACGACGAGCGCCGTCATCGGCACGGTGACGGGGGTCAATCACGCGCGCGCCTTCGACGATCCCGAGTGCGGTTCCTCGCTATGGTGTCTGGCGGTCGATCCTCAGGCGACCCAGCCGGGCGTCGGCGAGGCCCTGGTCCGGCGGTTGGCCGAGCATTTCAAGACCCAGGGTCTGGCCCACATGGATCTGTCGGTCATGCACGACAACGACCAGGCCATCGCCCTGTACGAGAAGCTGGGGTTTCGTCGCGTGTCCTTCTTCGGGGTCAAGCGCAAGAACCCGATCAATGAGGCCCTGTTCGTCGGCCCGACCGACGACCACGATCTGAACCCCTATGCCCGCATCATCGTCAATGAGGCGCGGCGGCGCGGCATCCATACAGAGATCATCGACGCCGAGGGCGGGCTGTTTCGCCTGAACTGGGGCGGGCGGTCGGTGCGGTGCCGCGAGAGCCTGTCGGAGCTGACCTCGGCCGTGGCGCTCAGCATCTGCGACGACAAGCGGATGACGCGACGCATCGTCGAGGCGGCCGGGGTGCGCGTGCCCGAGCGGATCGATCCCGACGATCCCTCCGCCATCGACGCGGCCCTGGAGCGGTTCGGCGCCCTGGTGGTCAAGCCGGCGCGGGGCGAACAGGGGCAGGGCGTCGCCGTGGGTCTGACGACCATGAAGGCCGTCCAGTCGGCCCTGGTCCGCGCGCGCCGCATCTGTTCCGAAGTGCTGATCGAGGAACAGGTCCAGGGGGAGGATCTGCGTCTGGTGGTGATCGACTACAAGGTCGTGGCTTGCGCCCTGCGTCGCCCGCCCCGCGTCATCGGCGACGGGCGCACCCCGCTTCGGGCCCTGATCGAGCATCAGAGCCGCCGCCGCGCCGCTGCGACCGGCGGAGAATCGACCATACCCATTGACGAAGAGACCGAACGCACCCTGGGCGAGGCCGGCTATGGCCTGGACGACGTCGCGCCCGAGGGCGTCGAGGTTCTGGTGCGCAAGGCGGCCAATCTGCACCTGGGCGGCACCATCCACGATGTGACGGAGGAGGTGCACCCGACCTTGATCCGCGCCGCCGTCGCCGCCGCCCGCGCCATCGACATCCCTGTCACCGGCATAGACCTGATGGTGAAGTCGCCGCGCGAGCCCGACTACGCCTTCATCGAGGCCAATGAACGCCCCGGCCTGGCCAATCACGAACCCCAGCCGACGGCCGAGCGTTTCATCGACCTGTTGTTCCCCCTGTCCGCCCCGACCTCTGCGCGCGCCGTGGTTCGGGCCGACGTCTGAAGGAGGCCCCTTGGCCCGTCCTGCGATCGACCTCGACTATCTGAAGTCCCGCCTCGCCGACCTGCTGAACACGCCCAGCCCCACCGGCTATACCGATGAGGCCGTGTGGCGGTTGTGCCGAGAGCTGCAGCGGCTGGGGCTGGACTATGAACTGACCCGGCGCGGCGCGATCCGGGCCCGCCTGCCGGGCCGGTCCTCCAAACCCGCCCGCGCGGTCGTGGCCCACGTCGACACCCTGGGCGCCCAGGTCAAACAGGTGAAGGACAACGGTCGGCTGGAGCTTGTGGCCATCGGCCACTGGTCGTCGCGCTTCGCCGAGGGCGCGCGGGCCACAGTCTTTTCGGAGGGCGGCGCCTGGCGCGGCACCATCCTGCCGCTGAAGGCCTCGGGCCACACCTTCAATGAGGAGGTGGACACCCAGCCGGTGAGCTGGCGTCAGGTCGAGCTGCGAATCGACGCCGTGACCCACGGGCGCGACGACACCCTGGCTCTCGGGATCGACGTCGGCGACATCGTCGCCATCGACCCCCAGCCCGAGTTCACGGACACCGGCTTCATCGTCTCGCGCCATCTGGACGACAAGGCGGGGGTCGCGGTCCTTTTGGCCGCTCTGGAATGCATGATCCGCGAGGAGCGCACCCCCACGGTCGACACCTGGTGGCTGTTCACCATCGCCGAGGAGGTGGGGCTGGGCGCCTCGTCCGTGCTGATCCCGGACGTGGCGGCCATGGTCACGGTCGACAACGGCACGACGGCGCCGGGCCAGAACTCGTCGGAGTTCGGCGTCACCATCGCCATGGCCGACCAGACGGGGCCGTTCGACTGGCACCTGTCGCGCAAACTGGTCCAACTGGCGCGCGACCACGACATCGCGCATCAGAAGGACGTCTTCCGCTACTACCGCTCGGACTCGGCCTCTGCGCTGGAATCCGGGGCGGACATCCGCACCGCCTTGATCACCTTCGGCGTGGACGCCAGCCACGGCTATGAGCGAATCCACGAAACCGCCCTGGCGGACCTGACGCGTCTGCTGATCGCCTATGCCGAGAGCGAGGTCGAAATCGGCCGCGACGCCAAACCCCTGAGCGGGGTCAAGGGCTTCACCCACCAGCCGGTCGACGAATAGGTCGACTGAGGGGGTTTGCCGGCGTCAGCGCCTGTCCATTCTCCCAGGCTCCGCCCTCGGGGCTCGCCCAGCCTCCGCCCTCGCGGCCCGGCGCCAGGGCCAGCAGCCCTCGATCTCCGTTTCCAGCGAAAAGCTGAGGAAGGTCCGTATCAGGACCACCAGACCCAGCAGGCCGACCGTTTGAAGCGTCAGGGGTGCGGTGATGGTGCTGATGATGTCCGCCCCGACCAGGAGTTCCAGGCCGAGGAGGATGCCGCGGCCCAGGTTCGCCCGATAGGTGGTATAGGCCTGGCGCCAGTTTCGATCCCGGACGCCGTGCAGGGCGAACAGCCCGGTCGCCAGCAGGACTCCGCCCACGATGATGCCGGCGCCGGCCAATTCCAGCAGCACCGCAAACGGTTGGATGAAGGCGTGAACCTGGCTCAGCATGGCCGTTCCGATCGCTTGTCCGTATCGCCGACCTCGTCCGGGCGACGTCAACCCATGCGCCACAGACGCAGATGTTCAAGCACGTCGGCGACGATCTGTGCCCGTGTGAACCCCGTCAGATCGCGCGCCCGCCCTGCGGCGTCGGAATAGGCGGACAGCCGCCATTCCATCGCGCGGCGCTTCTCGGGCGCATCCAGCGCGGTCATGGCGGGTCGCGGACGTTCACGCGCCGCGAGGCGATAATGGAATGTCGGCCCGTTCTGACCGGTCGCGGTCAGGACCAGGCCGGTCGCCTCGCGCGCCACCTCAGCCTCCAGTCCTTCGGCGGACAGGGCCGCGCGAACCGTCTCCAGGGCCGGGGCTCCGGCCTGGTCCAGCTGGCGGTCGATGTCGCGCCGGTTCGCGGGCGACAGAATGCGTTTGAGCTGTTCAGACAGGGGCGGGCCTTCGGTCTCGACCGCGCGTCCGGCCAGGTCGGCGTTCATCTGCCGCACCAGTCCGGCGGCCAGCAGGATCATGATGACGGCGAAGGGCAGGGCGGCCACCAGGGTCGCCGCCTGAAGCGCGCCCAGGCCGCCAGCCAACAGCAGCAGGGCGGCGGCCAGTCCCTCCAGCGAGCACCAATAGACCCTTTGCCAACGCGGCGTATCGTCGGCCCCGCCCGACGCGATGGTGTCGATCACCAATGAGCCGGAATCCGCCGAGGTGACGAAGAAGACCGCCACCAGCAGCACCGCCAGGGTCGAGGTGACGGCGGCGCCCGGCAGTTCCTCGAAGAAGCGGAATATGGCGGTGGACAGGTCCGCCGTCACCGCATCGGCGATGGCCCCCGCCGCGACCCCCATATCGAGATTGACCGCCGTATTGCCGAAGATCGTCATCCACAAAAAGGTGAAGCCGGTGGGAACCAGAAGCACGCCGATGACGAACTCCCGCACCGTGCGGCCGCGTGAGATGCGGGCGATGAACATGCCCACGAAGGGCGACCAGGCGATCCACCAGGCCCAGTAGAACAGGGTCCAGTTCGCCATCCAGCCGCGGGGCTCATAGGCGTAGAGGTTGAAGGTGCGGATGAAGAAATGGTCCAGATAGAGGCCGAAGTTCTGGACCAAGGCCTTCAAGAGGAAGCCGGTCGGCCCGACGACCAGGACGAACAGCATCAGCAGCACCGCCAGCACGAGGTTCAGCTCCGACAGCCGCCGGACCCCCTTGTCCAGTCCGGTCAGCACGGAGGCGGTCGCGCACGCCATGACCAAGGCGATCAGCCCCACCTGCACCCAGGGCGTATTGGGCAGGCCGGTCAAATCGTTAAGCCCGCTGTTGATCTGCGACACCCCCAGACCCAGGGAGGTGGCGATGCCGAACAGGGTGCCGCAGATGGCGAAGACATCGACGGCGTCGCCGATCGGTCCGTTGATCCTCCGGCCCAACAGGGGCGACAGGCCCGAGCGAAGGGTCAGCGGCAGGCCCTTGCGATGGGCGAAATAGGCCAGGCTGAGCCCGACCAGCGCATAGACGGCCCAGGCGTGGACGCCCCAATGGGTGAAGGTGATCACCATCGCCTCTCGCGCCGCATCGAAGGTGCGGGGCTGGGCCTCGGGCGGGCTGGCGTAATGCTGGATCGGCTCGGCGACGGCGAAATACATCAGGCCGATGCCCATGCCGGCGGCGAACAGCATGGCCAGCCAGGAGACATAGGGGAAGTCCGGCTCCGAATCGTCCGGCCCCAGCTTTAGGGCCCCGGTCGGCCCCAGGGCGAGGAACAGGATCAGCAGCAGAAATCCGGCGACGGCGGCGATGTAGAACCAGCCGAAGGTGTCGATCACCCAGCCTTGAGCGGCCTGGAACAGACGGTCGGACTCGCCGGGGGCGGCGACGGCCAGGGCCAGCAGCAGGCCGACGATCAGGCTTGCGCCCCAGAAGACGCGCGGATTCATCTTGGTCTTAAGCATGGACCTATAGCGTGACAGTTCCGCCATGGTTGCGGACTCCATTGCCGCGTTCGGTTCAAACCGGCTTTCAGACCGTCTTCACAGGGGGATTTCCCGACGTTCTGCGGCGCTGCGCAGGCCGGCGTCCAGGACGCGCATGACGACCAGCGCCTGGTCGGCGGGAACGGGCGCGGGCGCCGCGCTGCGGATGGCGTCGCGGACCGCGGCGTAGAAGGCGGGGTAGTCGCCGCGTTCGGGCTCAGGCGTGGTGCGGACGATCTCGCCGTCGATCTGCCTGGTCAGCACGCCGGGCGACGGGTCCAGGCCCCAGTCGGCGTCGCCGGGACGCAGGCCCGCCTTGGATTGGCCCTCCTGGGCGTCCAGCCCGTGTTTGATGAAGCTGCCGCCCGTGCCGTGGACGAGGTAGCGCAGGCCGGACTCGGCGACGAGGTGGCCCATGTTCAGAATGACCCGCAGCCGGTCGTAGCGCAGCAGGACGTGGGCGTAGTCAATGGCCGCAGCGCCGACGCGCTGGGGCTGGAGATCGGCGTAGACGGCCAGGGGCGGGCCGAACAGCTGCACCGCCTGGTCGATCAGGTGCGGACCCAGGTCGGCCCAGACGCCGCCGTCGCGCCTGTCCTTCCAGCGGTCGGCGACGGCGGGGCGAAAGCGGTCGAAATGGCTTTCGAACACGGCGATCTCGCCCAGTTCGCCCTGGTCGATCAGCCGGCGCAGGGTCAGGAAGTCCGCGTCCCAGCGCCGGTTCTGGAAGACGCTGAAGACGCCGGGCGACGAAGCCGCGAAGGCGGCGACGGCCTCGGCCTGCTCAAGCGTGGCGGCGAAGGGCTTGTCCACCACCACGGACTTTCCGGCCTTCAGCGCCGCGATCGACTGTTCGGCGTGAAGGGCGTCGGGGGTGGCGACGACGATCAGACCGATGCCGTCACGGCTCAGGGCCGCATCCAGGTCGGGCAGAACCTCGACGCCGGGCCGGTCGGCGTGGACCGCATCCGGCCGCGACGAGACGACGGCGGACAGGGTCAGGCCGGGGGTCGCCTCGATCAGGGGGGCGTGGAAGGTCTGGCCCGCCAGGCCGTAGCCGACGACGGCGACGCCGATGGGTGCATGTGAGGTCATGCCCCGATCAATAGCGGTCCGGGCGGGGGCCATCCAGCACATAGGGCACCACGCCGCGCTCGTTCTCGGGGACGTGAAGGGGGCGGTCCAGGGGCGGGAAGGCGCGCTGGGTGCAGTCGGTGCGCTCGCAGATGCGGCAGCTGACGCCGATCCGGGCGGCGGGGCCGTTCAGGTCCAGACCGGCGGCGTAGACCAGCGACCCGGCGTGCTCGATCTCGCAGCCCAGGGACAGGGCGTAGCGGCGGTCGTTGGCGAGGTATGAGCCGCTGGGCTTGGACACGGAGCGGGCGATGGAGATGTAGCGCGAGCCGTCGGGCATTTCGGCCAGCTGCACCCCGATCCGGTCGGGCGTGGCGAAGGCCTCGTGGACGTTCCACAGGGGGCAGGCGCCGCCGAAGCGGGCGAACTGGAAGCGGGTCGCGCTGTGCCGCTTGGTGATGTTGCCGGCCATGTCGACGCGGGCGAAATAGAAGGGCACCCCGCGCCAGCCGGGCCGTTGCAGGGTCGAGAGCCGGTGGCAGACCTGTTCGAAACTGACCTGGAAGCGGGTGCGCAGGCGGTCGATGTCGTGTTTCTCGGCCCGCGCCGCCTCGAGGAAGGCGCGGTAGGGCAACAGGAGCGCGCCGGCGGCGTAGTTGGCCAGGCCGACGCGGGCCACGTCGCGCGCGGCCTGGGTGCGGAAGGCGGCGCGGTCCAGCTCGCTCTCGATCAGGTCGCGAAAGGACATGAGGGCCAGCTGGTGGGCCTGCTGGAAGGAGCGGGTGGCGCCCGGCTGCCAGGCGTCCAGGGAGAGTATGCGACTGGCGGGATCGTAGCGGCGCAGCGCCTCCTGACCCGCGACATAGACGGTGCGGACGCCGTGCCGGTCGGCCAGCAGGGTCTCCAGCGCCCGTTCGATCGGGCCGTCCTGGGGGATGTCGGCCGCCACGGCCTCGGCCGCCGTGTCCAGGCTGTCGACGTAGTTGTCGCGGTAGTGGAAGAAGTCGCGGACCTCCTCATAGGGCAGCAGGGCGACGCGGGCGCCCAGTTCGTCGCGGCCCAGGGTGTCGTCCAGCGCCTTCACCCGCTCGTCCAGCTGGCGGAAGGCCTGGTGCAGGGCCAGGAACTGATGGGCCAGGCGCGGGGTGTTGGCGACGGCCTGTTTCAGCTCGGCCGCGGTCGGGGGCTCGGCCCCGCCGCTGACCGGACCGGCGATGTCGGTGGTGGCCTCGCGCAGGTCGGCGATCAGGCGGGCGTCGCCCTCGAGATCGAACAGGCTGGCGTCGATGTGGAAGGCGCGGGTCAGGGCGATCAGGACGCGGGCGGTGGCCGGGCGCTGATTGGTCTCGATCTGCGACAGATAGGAGGGCGACAGGCCCAGCCGTTCGGCGCAGGCCTCCAGCGTCCAGCCGCGCGCCTCGCGCAGCTTGCGCAGCTTGGGTCCCAGAAAAAGCTTCTCAGCCATTCGCAAGTTTGCAGTTCACAGCTGCCGCCTTTGCAAGTCCGCGCAGTTCCGCATCTTTTGCAAAGTTGCGTTTGCCATTTTGTGATGAAGGCGCCACGCCTTGCCGTTCGAACGAGAGGCCGAAACCGATCATGACTCAAGCCATCCTTGAAGAACTGGAGCGCCGTCGCGCCGCCGCGAAACTGGGCGGCGGGGAAAAGCGTATCGCCGCCCAGCACGCCAAGGGCAAGCTGACGGCGCGCGAACGCATCGACGTTCTGCTGGACGAGGGCTCCTTCGAGGAGACCGACATGTTCGTCGAGCACCGCAGCCACGACTTCGGGATGGAGACGCAGCGCATCCCCGGCGACGGGGTGGTGACGGGGCGCGGCACCATCGGCGGGCGGCTGGTCTATGTCTTCTCCAAGGATTTCACGGTGTTCGGCGGCAGCCTGTCGGGCGCCCATGCGGCCAAGATCGTCAAGCTGCAGAAGATGGCCCTGACCACCGGCGCGCCGATCATCGGCCTGTTCGACGCCGGCGGGGCGCGGATCCAGGAGGGGGTCGAGAGCCTGGCCGGCTACGCCGACATCTTCCTGCAGAACACCCTGGCCAGCGGCGTCATTCCCCAGATCAGCGTGATCATGGGGCCGTGCGCGGGGGGCGACGTCTATTCGCCGGCCATCACCGACTTCATCTTCATGGTGAAGGACACGAGCTATATGTACGTGACCGGCCCCGATGTGGTGAAGACCGTCACCAACGAGGTCGTCAGCCACGAGGACCTGGGTGGCGCGCGGGTCCATGCCGGCAAGTCGGGCGTGGCGGACGGGGCGTTCGAGAACGACCTGGAGGCCCTGTCGGAGGTGCGCCGCCTGATCGGCTTTTTGCCCCTGTCGAACCGCGAAAAGCCGCCGGTGCGCGAGAGCTATGACGAGCCCGAGCGGGACGAGCCGAGCCTGGACACATTGATCCCGGCCAATCCGAACCAGCCCTATGACATGAAGGAGCTGATCCTGAAGGTGGTCGACGAGGCCGACTTCTTCGAGATCGGCGCCGACTTCGCCAAGAACATCATCTGCGGCTTCGGCCGGCTGGACGGCCAGACGGTCGGGATCGTCGCCAACCAGCCCCAGGTGCTGGCCGGGGTGCTGGACATCGATTCAAGCCGCAAGGCCGCGCGCTTCGTGCGCTTCTGCGACGCCTTCGGCATTGCGATCGTCACCTTCGTGGACGTGCCGGGCTTCATGCCGGGGACCAAGCAGGAGTACGGCGGCCTGATCAAACACGGGGCCAAGCTGCTGTTCGCCTATGCCGAGGCGACGGTTCCGAAACTGACCCTGATCACGCGCAAGGCCTATGGCGGCGCCTATGACGTGATGAGTTCGAAACACCTGCGCGGCGACGTCAACTACGCCTGGCCCACCGCCGAGATCGCGGTCATGGGCGCCAAGGGCGCGGTCGAGATCATCTTCCGCAAGGAGGCCGGCGACCCGGCGGCCCTGGCGGCGCGCGAGGCGGAGTACAAGGACCGGTTCGCCAATCCTTTCGTGGCGGCGGGGCTGGGCTACATCGACGACGTCATCATGCCGCACGGAACAAGGCGGCGGCTGGTGAAGGCGCTGCGGACGCTGAAGAACAAGGTCCAGGAGAACCCCTGGAAGAAGCACGATAATATTCCGCTGTGATGGGCTCGCTCGGCGACATTGATCCGGCGGCGATTGCATGCGCGCGCAACGAGGACAGTGAGCGGCTGATTCGAATGGACGCTTCACATCCTGAGGACTGGTCCGATCAAGATGTCGATCTCACGATAGGACGTGCCATGACAACCATCATGTCGGAAAAGATCGTTCCTCGGATACTGCCCGAATTTTTGAAGCGAGTGATCCGTGAGCCTTACGCTGGCTGGATGACCAGTGCTGAGGTCGTTCGTCAAAAGCTTGAGGCATCGCATTTTGAGACATGGCCCGAAACCGACCAGCAAGCCGTTCTCACCCTGCTGCCCCGCTACGTTGCAGCACCCGACACTGACTCTGAAAGCCTCGCCGATTGGTTCGATGCTTTAGGCCGTAAGGACACCTGAATGTTCTCCAAAATCCTCATCGCCAACCGGGGCGAGATCGCGGTTCGGATCATCAAGACCTGTCGCCGCATGGGCATCAAGACCGTGCAGGTCTATTCGGAGGCAGACGCCGGGTCGTTGGCGGTCGAGATGGCCGACGAGGCGGTGCTGATCGGGCCGGCGCCGGCGGCGCAGTCGTATCTGCTGGCCGACAAGATCGTCGAGGCGGTGCGCCAGACGGGGGCGCAGGCGGTGCATCCGGGCTTTGGGTTCCTGAGCGAGAACGCCGGGTTCGCGCGGCGGCTGAGGGACGAGGGCATCGCCTTCATCGGCCCGAACCCCGAAGCCATCGAGGCCATGGGCGACAAGATCAGCTCCAAGAAGCTGGCGGCCGAGGCGGGGGTTTCGACCGTGCCGGGGCATATGGGGCTGATCGAGACGCCGGAGGAGGCGGTCAAGATCGCCAACCAGATCGGCTATCCGATCATGATCAAGGCCAGCGCCGGGGGCGGGGGCAAGGGCATCCGCGTGGCCCATTCGGACGCCGACATGGCCGAGGGGTTTGCGGCGGTGAAGGCTGAGGCGCTGAACGCCTTCGGCGACGACCGGGTCTTCCTGGAAAAGTTCATCATCGATCCGCGCCACATCGAGATCCAGGTGCTGGGCGACAAGCACGGCCATGTGGTCCACCTGTTCGAGCGCGAATGTTCGATCCAGCGCCGCAACCAGAAGGTCATCGAGGAGGCGCCCTCGCCCCTGCTGGACGAGGCCACCCGCGCCGCCATGGGGGCGCAGGCCGTGGCCCTGGCCCAGGCGGTGAACTATGACTCGGCGGGTACGGTCGAGTTCGTGGCTGGTCAGGACAAGAGCTTCTACTTCCTGGAGATGAACACCCGGCTGCAGGTCGAGCATCCGGTGACGGAGCTGATCACCGGGGTCGATCTGGTCGAACAGATGATCCGTTCGGCCTGGGGCGAGGCCCTGGCCTTCGAACAGAAGGACCTGAAGATCAACGGCTGGGCCATCGAAAGCCGGATCTATGCCGAGGATCCGTATCGCGGCTTCCTGCCCTCGATCGGGCGGCTGGTCCGCTATGAGCAGCCGGAAGAGGGTGATCAGGGGGACTATACGGTCCGCAACGATTCCGGCGTCCGCGAGGGCGACGAGATCAGCATGTTCTACGACCCGATGATCGCCAAACTGTGCGCCTGGGGCGAGACGCGCGAGGACGCGGTGGCGGGCATGGCTCGGGCGCTGGAGGACACCCATCTGTCGGGCCTGGGGCATAATGTGCCCTTCCTGGCGGCGGTGATGGACCAGGAGCGGTTCAGGTCGGGCCGGCTGTCGACCAGCTATATCAAGGACGAGTTCCCGGACGGCTTCCATGGCTTGAAGCCGACGCAGGACCAGGAGCGGATCCTGATCGCGGCCGCCATGGCCATGCACGAGATCATCGCCGAACAGGACGGCGATCCGTCGGACCGCACCGACTGGATCGTGATGATCGACAAGACGCCGCACGGGGTGGGCCTGTCCTATGATGCGGACGAGGCGATGATCCTGACCCTGACCGGCGGGGGCGACATCCGCCTGTCGGAGATCGACTGGCGGCCCGGCCTGGCCCAGTTCAAGGCCGAGCTGGACGGCGGGGCCTTCACCGCCGAGGTCAAACGCGTGGCCGACGGCTTCGACATCCGCCACCGCGCGGCGAAGGCGCGGGTGCGGGTGCTGCGGCCCCATGTCGCCGAACTGTATGCGCGCCTGCCGGAGAAGGCGGTCGCGGATACGTCGAAACTGGTGCTGTCGCCCATGCCGGGGCTGGTGGTGTCGATCCCGGTGGTGGTGGGCCAGGCGGTCAAGACCGGCGAGACGGTGGCCATCATCGAGGCCATGAAGATGCAGAACATCCTGAAGGCGGAGCGCGACGGGGTGGTGAAGGCGGTGGGGGCCAAGGACGGCGACCCGGTGGCGGCGGATGACGTGCTGGTGGAGTTCGGGTGATGTTTTCGTCGCCCCCCCACGTTTTCGCCCCCCCCTCCGTCATCCTCGGGCTTGACCCGAGGATCGGAT
>NZ_JBWKZJ010000015.1:0-70562 GCF_059424365.1 Brevundimonas sp. GW456-12-10-14-LB3 | reverse complement strand
GCGTCTGGGCGTGGGCGACGGGGGCCGACAGGGCGAGGGTCAGAAGAAAGGCGAGGGCGCCCGATTTCATCGTCTGCTCCTGCTGATCCTTCTCCGCTTGCGGGAGAAGGCGGCCCGAAGGGCCGGATGAGGGGTTGGATGATGCGAAACGGCTCGGCCGGCGTGACCCCTCGCCCGACCGCGCCAGGACGACGGCTGCGCCGCCGTGCGCGGTCTCCCTCTCCCGCAGGGGGAGAGGGAGATGAAGAGAGATTACAGCCGCGCCTTCACCGCTGCGACGACGGCGTCGGCGGTGACGCCGAACTTGTCGTAGAGGACTTCGGCGGGGGCGGAGGCGCCGAAGCCGGTCATGCCGACGAAGGCGCCGTCTTCGCCGATGAACCGCTCCCAGCCTTGCTTGATCGCGGCCTCGACGGCGACACGCACCGTGCCGCGGCCGATGACCGAGGCCTGGTAGGCGGCGTCCTGCTGCTCGAACAGTTCGAAACAGGGGACGGAGACGACGCGGGTCGGCACGCCTTCGGCCTCAAGCGTCTCCGCCGCCTTCAGGGCCAGGGCCAGTTCCGTGCCCGTGCCGAACAGGGTGGCCCTGGCCTCGCCCGAGGCCGCCTTGATCTCATAGGCGCCCTTGGCGGAAAGGTTTTCCATCGCGGCGACGGTGCGGACTGCGGGGGTCTTCTGGCGCGACAGGGCCATGGCCGAAGGGGTGGTCTTGGACTGCAGGGCGATCTGCCAGCACTCCATGGCCTCGACCGTGTCGGCGGGGCGGAAGACGTTCAGGTTCGGGATGGCGCGAAGCGCCGCCAGATGTTCGACCGGCTGGTGGGTCGGGCCGTCCTCGCCCAGGCCGATCGAGTCGTGCGTCAGGACGTGGATGGCGCGGACCCCCATCAGGGCGCCCAGACGGATGGCCGGGCGGCTGTAGTCCGAGAAGACCATGAAGGTGCCGCCGTAGGGAATGATCCCGCCGTGCAGGGCCAGGCCGTTCATGGCGGCGGCCATGCCGAACTCGCGGATGCCCCAGTTGACGTAGCGGCCCTCATAGGTGGGCTGGTCGAAGATGGGGGTGCCGGCGACGAAGGTGTTGTTCGAGCCGGTCAGGTCGGCCGAGCCGCCGACCAGTTCGGGGATGGCGGCGAAGACCTGGTCCAGGGCGGCGCCCGAGGACTGGCGCGTGGCCTGGGCGGGCTGGGTTTCGATCAGTTCGGCGATCTTGGCGTTCAGGGCGTCGAAGGCGCCCTCGGGCAGGTCGCCCTTCATGGCGCGGGTGAAATCGGCGGCCTGGGGCGAGGCGGCGAGGCGGGCCTCCCACTTCTTGCGGTCCTTGGCGCCGCGACGGCCGACCTTGGCCCAGGCGTCGGCTATGGTCTGGGGCATTTCGAAGGGTTCGTGATCCCAGGCCAGGCCCAGGCGGGTGGCGGCGATCTCGGCGGCGCCCAGGGCGGCGCCGTGGGTCTTGTGGCTGCCTTCCATGGTGGCGGCGCCCTTGCCGATCTTGGTCTTGCAGGCGATCAGGGTGGGCTTGTCCTGGCGCGTCGCCCACTTCAGGGCGGCCTTGATGGCGTTCATGTCATGGCCGTCGATGGCCTTGACCGCCCAGCCGGCGGCCTTGAAGCGGGCCTTCTGGTCGGTGGCGTCCGACAGGGAGACCTTGCCGTCGATGGTGATCTCATTGTCGTCCCACAGGACGGTGAGCTTGTTCAGACGGTAGCGGCCGGCCAGGGCGATGGCCTCCTGAGACACGCCCTCCATCAGGCAGCCGTCGCCGGCGATGACCCAGGTGCGGTGATCGACCAAGTCCTCGCCGTATTTGGCGGCCAGGTGACGTTCCGCCATGGCGAAACCGACCGAGGTGGCCAGGCCCTGGCCCAGGGGGCCGGTGGTGACCTCGACGCCGGGCATATGGCCGTACTCGGGGTGGCCGGCGGTCTTGGAACCCCACTGACGGAAGTTCGACAGCTCTTCCTTGGTCGCGGCCTTGTAGCCGGTCAGGTGCAGCAGGGCGTAGATCAGCATCGAGCCGTGGCCGGCCGACAGGATGAAACGGTCGCGGTCGGCCCAGTCGGGACGGCTGGCGTCGAACTTCAGAAACTTCGAAAACAGCACCGTGGCGACGTCGGCCATGCCCATGGGCATGCCGGGGTGGCCCGACTTGGCCTTTTCGACGCCGTCCATGGCGAGGACGCGGATGGCGTTGGCCATCTGCTGGGGCGTGGCCTTGGGGGCGGATTTGACGTCGTTCACGAGGCGAGACCTTTCGGCGGGAACGGAAATTCAGAGGCGCGCCGCTTTACCCCGGCGCGTCCTCGGGTTCTATACGCAATTTGAAGGAGCGACCGATGGCAGACGCCACAACGGCCGCACGGGCCCGTATCGACCGGGCCCTGGCCGACCTGGAACGCAAGATCCTGGCGCTGAAGGCCCGACCGGCTTCGGCGCCGCCGATCGCCGACGACGATCTGTTCGCGCCCCGCAGCGATGCGAACGGGGCGGCGGACGCCGCACGCCTGGCCGAACTGGAGGCTGCGGGGCGCGAGGCGTCTGAAGCCTTGGGCCGGGCGGCCGAGGCCGTGCGAGAGGTGCTGGTCCAGGGCGAACGTCAGGCTCGCGATGAAATCGAAGGCGAGGCCGACTGATGGCGACGGTGACGGTGGAGGTGAACGGTCGCCCCTATGCGGTGGGCTGCGCCGACGGACAGGAGGAGCGGGTCCGCATCCTGGCCAAACAGTTCGACAACCAGGTGCGCCAGGTGGCCCAGGACGTCGGCCATGTGGGGGATCTGCGGCTTTTCCTGATGTCGGCCCTGATCCTGGCGGATGAGCTGCATGAGGCCCGACTGAACGGCGGCGGAGCGCCGGCCCCGACGGGCGACCCGGCGCCCACCCGTGACGGCGTGGCTGAGGCGCTGAATGCGGTTGCAGCCCGGATCGAGAAGATCGCCCAATCCATCTGAAGGCGGCTGATCGGATTACGCCGCTTGAGAAGGCGGGGCGCAGGCCCTATCTTGTGCGACGGCGGGTCCTGCTGCGGCTCACGTCGGAGGCAACATTTCCTCGCGACCTTAATTCACTCGAAGGGATCTGTCCCTGTCCGGGCTCGAGGGCCTGGGCATATGGAGCCCACCTGGCTACCCAGGTCGAGAGGATTTAAACCGCTCTTCACGGTTCACGCGGCGCCGCCAACCCTTTCCCCTTCTTCGCCCTGCGCGTGAGACGCGCGCCAGCTGAGCGCACCCATGTTCGACAAGCATGAACTCCGGTCCGCCGCCCGCGCGCGGCGCAAGGCCCTGGCCGGGACCGATCCGACCGCCGCCCAACGCGCCGCCGACCACATCGACGCCCTGCCGCAGGGGGCTGTCGTGGCCCTCTATCGCGCCATGGGGTCCGAGCTGGACACCGGAGCCCTGGCTGTAGCGCTGGAGGCGGCGGGGCGGCGGCTGTGCCTTCCGGTGGTGCTGGAGCGGGACGCGCCCATGGTCTTTCGCGCCTGGTCGCCGGGCGAGCCTTTGGAGCTGGACGCGGCCGGCTGTCCCGCGCCCCTGCCGCTGACGGAGGTGGTGGAGCCGGACCTGATCATTACGCCGCTACTGGCCTTCGACGCGTCCGGGGGCCGGCTGGGGCAGGGCGGCGGCTTCTACGACCGCACCTTTGCGGCCCGGCCCGATGTGATCCGGGTGGGCTTCGCCTATGCGGGGCAGGCGGTGGAGGCGCTGAACCTGGAGGCGCACGACATGCGGCTGCACGGGGTGCTGACCGAGGCGGGGTATCAGGCGTTTTGAGGGATATGCCATTGACATATCCGTGCAGCAAGCCGATAGGGAGGCCATGAGCGCCCCGCTGAAAGCCACGGTCTTCAAGTCCAATCGCTCGCAGGCCGTGCGACTGCCCAAGGCCGTGGCTTTTCCCGATGACGTGAAGGAGCTTCGCGTCATCAAGGAGGGCAAGAGCCTGCGCCTGGTGCCGGTGGATGCGCTGTGGGATGACTTTCTCGACCAGCCCGGCATTTCGGATTGGCCAGATCGCGACCAGCCCGAAATGCAGAAGCGGGAGGACTGGTGAGCACCGGCTATATGCTGGACACCAGCATCTGTATCGAAATCCTGCGGGGCCGCAGCGCTGCGTTGAATGCGCGTCTGAGGTCTGAGCACGAGCCGCTTCATGTATCGACGGTGGTCGTCATGGAACTGGCGGTTGGACCCAGCAAGCTCGCGGACTCTCGTCGCGCCGAACGGCTGGAGTCGTTCCTCGCGCGGCTGGACATTCTTGCTTTCGACGAAGATGCGGCCCGGCATACGGCGGCTATCCGTGCGGATCTGGAGCGTCGCGGTCGCCCCATCGGACCTTATGACTATCAGATTGCGGGTCATGCTCGCAGTCGGGGGCTGACCGTCGTCACCCGCAACACTGGCGAGTTCGAGCGCGTTGCCGGCCTAAGGGTCGAGGACTGGTCGGATGTTGGTAAAGGCGTACACGAATGAGATTGGCGTTTTTCGGCGACGTTATCGGCAAGTCCGGCCGTGACGGGATCAGCGATCATCTTCCGGGCCTGAAGCGCGACCTGAAGCTGGACTTCGTGGTGGTGAACGCCGAGAACGCCGCGGGCGGCTTCGGCATTACCGAGAATACGGCGCGTGAGCTGTTCATGGCGGGGGCGGACTGCCTGACCCTGGGCAATCACTCGTGGGACCAGCGCGAGGCCCTGACCTATATCGTGCGCGAGCCGCGTCTGATCCGGCCGGCCAACTATCCGCGGCTGATGGATGCGCCGGGCGCCGGGGCCAATCTGTTCGAGACCGACACGGGCCGCACCGTCTTGGTGATGAATGTGCTGGGCCGGGTGCATATGGACCCGATGGACGATCCGTTCGGGGCGGTGGAACGCGAGCTGGCGGCGGCGCCCCTGGGGGCCGTGGCCGACGCGGTCATCGTCGACATGCACTGCGAGGCGACCAGCGAGAAGATGGCCATGGGCCATTTCTGCGACGGGCGAGCGTCGCTGGTGGTCGGCACCCATACCCACGTCCCGACCGCCGACTGCCAGATCCTTCCGGGCGGCACGGCCTATCAGACCGACGCCGGCGGCTGCTGCGACTATGACAGCGTCATCGGCAACGAAAAGGAAGAGCCGCTGCGCCGTTTCACCACCCGGATTTCGGGCGGGCGCTATACGCCGGCGTCCGGGCCGGCCACCGTGTGCGGCGTCTTCGTGGAGACGGACGACCGGACGGGGCTGGCGACGCGGGTCGAGCCGATCCGGGTCGGCGGGCGGCTGAGCCAGGCGGTGCCGGTTCTCTGATCCGCACGGGAGAAGTCGCCGCGCTCTCCTGGCCGAGGCGGATCCTATCTCAGTGGCTGATGTCGCCCATGCCCGTGAGGTGAAGGACGCCCTTTCCGGGCAGTTCGACGCGCAGTTCAAGGGTGCCGCCGGCCGCCTCGACGAACCGGCGCAGAGTGGACAGGTAGAGATCGGCCTGGCGTTCCATCTTGAGCACCGAAGGCTGCTTTACTCCAAGCGCCTGGGCGATCTGCTCCTGGCTGCGTTCGGCGAGCTCGCGCAACGCCTTCAGGCCTTCCACTTCGCCCACGAGTTCGGCGGCGCGGGCGTCGATGCGCGCCCGGCGGGCCTCGGGCAGCGCAGCCATGATCTCTTCGCGCGTGCGACCCATCTTATGTCTCCTTCAACGCCCTCAAGTGGCTGGTGAACCGGCTGTCTGCCTTGGCGATAAGGCCTTTGTAGAATCGCTTCTGGGCCACGCCTGCCTTGTCGCCGGCGACCAGCAGGATGGCCTGCCGCTCCGGATCAAATGCGAACGCAACCCGCCAGACCCCGTCGGCCGCCTTGAACCGAAGTTCCTTCATGTTGGCGTGCCTTGACCCTGCCAGGGTGTCGGCATGGGGGCGGCCCAGCCGGGGCCCATAGACTTCCAACAGCGCCGTCATCACCAATAGCTCGTCCTGGACTTCGACTGGGAGGGCGTCGAACTCGGGGTCGAACTCATCATGGTTGCTGACGGCCCATGGCATGTCGCTATATAGCTGAGAGGCTATATCCTGTCCATAGGCTCCAGCCTATGCGAGGTCATCACGCCGGCGTCAGCGTGTTCGATCCCGCCTCGATCGCGAAGGTCTGGCGGGTCGTCAGCACGCCCGAGCGGTCCGACACCTTGTCCAAAACCTTGAATTGAGTGGTCCAGACGGTCGGCGTGGCTTCGCAGACCATATAGCCGCGCTGGGAGTTGCGGAACTTCAGCTGGGGATTGACGGCCATAAACCGGTCGTAGTCGGCGCCGCGGTCCGATCCGTCGCCGCGCGAGCTGATCGAGGTGCCGACGAATTCGACGGCGATAGGGGCACCCTCGGGCTGGCTGCCGTCAAGCCACAGACCGCCCGCATAGTTCTGATGCTCGTCGCCGGTCAGGACCACGACATTGTCGATGCGGCGGTCGCGGATGTGGCTCAGCAGCCGGTTGCGCGGCACACGATAGCCGGCCCAGCTGTCGGTGTTGACCCCCTGGCCGCCGGAGGTGTTGCGGTTCAGGTCCATCATCATGACCTGTTGAGCCAGGGCCTTCCATCGGGCCTTGGACCGGTCGAGGTTGGTCAGCAGCCAAGCTTCCTGAGCGTCGCCCAGAACCTGAGCCGTCGTCGCTTCTATGCCGGGGCAGGCGGCGTTGAAGCGGCCACTGCAGGGCTGGTCCGTGCGATACTGGCGTGTGTCCAGGAAGGCGACGTCCAGCAGATCGCCGTACTGGGCCCGGCGATAGGCCTGCATGCCCGCGCCGCGCGGGAAGGCCGACTTCCGCATCGGCATGAACTCGTAGAAGGCCTGCATGGCGGCGGCGCGACGCAGCAGGAAGACTTCGGGCGGCGTATCGTCCTGATCAATGTCGCCGACCCAGTTGTTGTCCACCTCGTGGTCGTCATAGGTGCAGAACCAGGCGGCCGAGGCGCGCGAGGCCTGAAGGTCGGCGTCCATGGTGTACTGGGAATAGCGGCGGCGGTAGTCATCCAGGCTGTAGACCTCGCCGCCCAGGTGGACGCGGGTGTTGTCCTGCGGACCGGCGCCCGACTGGTAGATGGGGTTGCCGCGGCCCTCATAGATGTAGTCGCCGTAGCAGAAGATGAAATCCAGATCCTCGTCCGCCATCTTGCGGTGGGCGGTGTAATAGCCCTGCTCATAGTCCTGGCAGCCGGCGACGCCGAAGCGGACGGCCGAGACGGAGGCGCCGGCCAGGGGGGCGGTCTTGGCGCGGCCGACGCCGCTGCGCTCGGTCCCGCACTGGAAACGGTAGAAATAGGGACGGGCGGGCTCCAGCCCCTCGACCTCGACATGGACGGAATGGCCCAGCTCGGGCCGGGCGATCGCCTCGCCGGAACGGACGACGGTGTTGAAGCCACGGTCGGCGGCGACCTCCCACTTCACGGCGACGGGCGCCTTGGGCATGCCGGAACCGTAGGCGAGCGGGTCGGGGGCCAGGCGCGTCCAGATGACGAAGCCGTCCGGGAGCGGGTCGCCCGCCGTCACGCCCAGCCGGAAGGGGTTCACATCGAACACGGCCTGGGCCAGGGCGGGGCCGGTCGGCGACAGGGCCAGGCCGCCGCCGAAAGCCGCAAGCATGGCGCGGCGTGAAAGAGCGAGGCGGGTCATCGGCGCATCCTGAGTTTTCGTCGCCTTTACCCCTACAATGTGACAGGTCTTCCGGCTGCGAGGGGCGTCAGGCGGCGTCGCGGCGTTTCCGGCTTTCGACCAACTGGCGGCGCACCTGGGCCAGTTCAGCGGCGCGCCTTTCGGGCGTATGGGTCTTGAGCACATAGTGCTGGGCCGCCCGGGCCAGGGCCAGGCGGCGGTTCGGTTCCCGGATCAAGGCGTCCAACGCCGCCACCAGGTGACGGGGGGTCACGGCCTCCAGATAGTGGGCGTGGTCGCCGCTGGCTTCGCGAAGGCCGCCGCGCCCGGATGATATCAGGGCGGCGCCCGCCGCATGGGCTTCCACCGCCGTCAAACCGAAGGGCTCGTCCCAGGTCGAGGGCGTCACGGCGATGGCGGCGGATTTCATCTGTTCGCGAACCTGGTCCAGCGGGGCGGACCGCAGGACGGCGACCCGGGGGCCAAACCGCTGAAGCGGCGTGAGGTGCGGGGCGGCCCAGTCCGCGTGCGCGGCCCAGTCGTTCAACATCAGGACCGCGCGCCAGGTCGGGTGGCTGTCCAGCACGGCCGGCAAGGCGGCGCACAGGACGTCCAATCCCTTTTCCGGCATAGCCCGTCCGGCGAAGGCGATGATCGGCCGGCGATCTTCCGGCGGCGCCAGCCAGGCGCCGGCGTCGATAGGATTGGGCACGGCGTGGGCGCGATCGGCCAGCTGCGGATAGGTCCGGGCGAAGGCCGTCTTCTCCGCCTGGCTGACGAAGATGAAGCCGTCCATCCGGCTGTAGCGCAAGGCGTAGCGCCACCGATCAAACCACTGGCGCGCGGGCTTCAATGCATTGTGTCGATACAGGACATGCACCGCCTGGGGGAAACGCGCCGACACGGCCAGGGCCTGCTTCACCTGCTGATGGTGTTCGATCAGTTCCGGCTGAAGCGCGCGCAGGGCGTCGAACAGACTCTGTTGGGTGTTGCGTCGTGGAAGGGCGATCACGCGGGAGGCGTTGTGGTCCTGGGCGCCCTCCTGGCAGAGAATGCGGGTGTCTGGATCATGATCGCAGCGGGCGAGCGTCCGCACGACCGTCTCCATGGAGTTGGGGCGCGCTTCGGAGAAGAGCGAACCCGGCGGCAGCAGAATGGCGGTTCGCAGCGCGGTCGTCCTGAAGCTGATGGCAAGCTGAACAATGGCGCCCGGTCGGCGACACCCGCGTTCAACGCACAGAGCGGCGAATTCCGTCGCGTGAATTCGTCAGGATCTGCGCGTCCTCAGCCGAAGTCGCATCGGTTCGCGACTGCGCAGGGTGATCTGGTGCACGGGGCGGGGTTCGATCGTCGTGATCGGCTCGACCTCGGCGGCGCGCAGAATGGAGGCCAGGGCGATCACCGCCTCCTGAATGGCGAAGGCGGCGCCGATGCAGACGCGGGGGCCGGCGCTGAAGGGGATGTAGGCGTAGCGGTCGATGGACTTGCGGTTCTGGGGCAGGAAGCGCTCCGGCCTAAAGGCGTCCGGGTCTTCCCACAGCAGGCTGTGGCGTTGCAGGATCCACGGGGAGATGATGACGGTGGCGCCGGCCTTGATCGGCTGGCCGCCGATCTCGTCGTCGGCCAGGGCCTTGCGGGCCATGGTCGGGGCGGGCGGGAACAGGCGCATGGTCTCGTCCAGCACGGCGCGGGTCCAGGGCAGGGCCTCGGCCCATTGCGGATCGGAGACGTCGAAGGCGTCGGCCTCGGCCTGAAGCCGGGCGAGATATTCGGGCTGGCGCGACAGCAGGTGCAGGGTCCAGCCCAGGGCGCGGGCGGTGGTCTCGTGCCCCGCCAGGATGAAGGTCAGGATGTTGGCGGCGACTTCTTCGTCAGACAGGCCGGGTCCGCCGTTCTCGTCGCGGGCCAGCAGCAGGGCGCTGAGCAGGTCTTGGGGCGGCATGTCCCCAGCCTCGATGCGGGCGCGGCGGGCCTCGACCAAGCGGGTGACGCGCTGTTCGAAGAAACGGGCCGAACCGAAACTGGCCAGACGACCCAGACGGGGCGCCCAGTCCGGCGCGCCCAGCACGTCCAGCGGATCGATACGGGCGCCGTTGGCCAGGAACTGGTTCAGGGCGCGCTCGAAGCCGCGGGCCTCGCCGCCCAGTTCGTCGGAGAACATGGTAGCCGACAGGATGTCGAAGGTCAGGCCCGACATCTCGCTGTCGATATCCAGCACCCGGCCGCGCGCAGACAGGGACCAGCCGGCGACGCGCGCCTGACAAACCTCCGCCATACGGGCGTTCAGGGTGGCCATCTTTGCGGGGGTGAAAAGCGGCGCCAGGATGCGCCGGACGCGGCGCCAGGCGTCCCCCTCGGTCAGCAGCAGGCCCTCGGCCAGCATGGGACCGAGGACGCGGCGTTGCAGGTCGCCCTTCACATAGCTTGATGCATTTTCTGTCAGGACGTGGCGGACGCCCTCGGGGTGGCTGACCACCAGGATCTCGCCGAAGGCGCTGTTTCCGTACAGCTGCGGCTCGGTGAAATGCCGCTCGGACCACATGCGGAGGGGGTCACGCCAGCTGATCCACAGGAAGGGCAGCAGGGACAGCGGGCCGCCCGTGCGACGGGGCGGGATGGCAGGGCGGAAGACGGCGTCGGCGGCCAGGGTCATGTCCATGCCTCCAGTGAGGCCCTAGACTTGGGGTCCGGTCGAGGCGGAACAAGGGCCGTGGTGCGACGGCCCTTATCCGTTTGTAACCCGGCTAGTCCAGACGGCTCAGGCCGCGTCGCCGAGCCAGCCCGGCATCCAGCCTTCGTGCCACTCGCGCAGGTGGGCGACGGGGATGCTGAACAGTTCACCCTTGTCGCCCTTGGAGGCGAAGGCGTCGCCGCCGGCGCGGCCGACGACGGAGGCGTGCAGGCCGGCGGCCTGGACCTTGGCGATCAGGGCGTCGGCGTCGGGGACGGCGACCAGATAACGGGCCTGGTCCTCTCCGAACAGGAAGATGTGGGCGTGGGCGGCGCTGGAGGCGTCCAGGGTCACGCCGACGTCGGAGGCCAGGACCAGGTCGGCGGCGGCGCCGATGAGGCCGCCGTCGGACAGGTCGTGGACCACGGTCAGGTCGCCGGCCTCGATCAGGTCGCGGACGAAGTCGCCGGTCTTCTTTTCGAGCTTCAGATCGACGGGCGGCGGGGCGCCGTCCTCGCGGCCCAGCACCTCGCGCAGATAGAGGGACGCGCCCAGTTCGCCGACGGTCTGGCCGATCAGGACGAGCGCATCGCCCTCGGCCATGCCGGAGAAGCCCGTCACCACGTCATAGTTGGGCAGCAGGCCCACGGCGCCCACGGTCGGGGTGGGCGGAATGGCGACGCCGTTGGTCTCGTTATAGAGGCTGACGTTGCCGGAGACGACGGGGAAGGACAGTTCGCGGCAGGCCTCGGCCATGCCGTCGATGGCGCGGACGATCTGGCCCATGATCTCGGGGCGCTGCGGATTGCCGAAGTTCAGATTGTCGGTGATGGCGATGGGGCGCGAGCCGACGGCGGTCAGGTTGCGCCAAGCCTCGGCCACCGCCTGTTTGCCGCCCTCGTAGGGGTCGTTCTGGACGTAGCGGGGGGTGCAGTCCGAGGTGACGGCCAGGCCCTTGTCGGTGCCGTGGACGCGGACCACGCCGGCGTCGGCGCCGGTGGCCGAGTCCTGAAGCGTGTCGGCCATGACGTGGCGGTCGTACTGTTCCCAGATCCAGCGCTTGGAGGCCATGTCGGGGCAGGCGACGACCTTCATCACCGCATCGGCCCAGTTGTCGGGCGCGGGGATATCGGCGTGGTTCAGCTTCGGCTGCAGCGCGGGCTGGACCCAGGGGCGGTCGTACAGGGGGGCGTCGTCGAACAGGGGGGCGAGCGGCACGTCGCAGACCGTTTCGCCGTGATGCTTCAGCACCAGCCGGCCGGTGTCGGTGGTGACGCCGATGACGGCGGCGTCCAGGCCCCACTTTTTGAAGATGCGGTGGCCGTCTTCCTCGCGGCCCGGCTTGAGGACCGCCAGCATCCGCTCCTGGCTTTCCGACAGCATCATCTCATAGGCGGTCATGCCCTCTTCGCGCTGGGGCACGGCGTCCATGTTCAGCTCGATGCCGACGCCGCCCTTGCCGGCCATCTCGACCGAGGAGGAGGTCAGGCCCGCCGCGCCCATGTCCTGGATGGCGGCGACGGCGCCCGAGGCCATCAGCTCCAGCGTCGCCTCGATCAGCAGCTTCTCGGCGAAGGGATCGCCGACCTGGACGGTAGGGCGTTTCGATTCCGACTCATCGTCGAACTCGGCCGAGGACATGGTGGCGCCGTGGATGCCGTCGCGGCCGGTCTTGGAGCCGAAATAGACCACCGACAGGCCCGCCGAGGGGGCGGCCGAATAGAAGATGCTGTCGGCCTTGGCCAGGCCGACGCACATGGCGTTGACCAGGATGTTGCCGTTGTAGCCGGCGTGGAAGTTGGTCTCGCCCGCCACGGTCGGCACGCCGACGCAGTTGCCGTAGCCGCCGATGCCGGAGACCACGCCCTTGACCAGGCGTTTGGTCTTTTCATGCGACGGATCGCCGAAGCGCAGGGCGTTCAGCAGGGCCACGGGCCGGGCGCCCATGGTGAAGACGTCGCGCATGATGCCGCCCACGCCCGTCGCCGCGCCCTGATAGGGTTCGATATAGGAGGGGTGGTTGTGGCTCTCCATCTTGAAGATGCAGGCGTCGCCGTCGTCGATGTCGATCACGCCCGCGTTCTCGCCCGGACCGCAGATGACGCGCTCGCCGGTGGTGGGGAACTTGCCCAGGTGGATCTTGGAGGACTTGTAGGAGCAGTGCTCGGACCACATGACCGAGAAGACGCCCAGTTCCACCTGATTGGGCTCGCGGCCCAGCCGGTCGAGGACGACCTGATATTCGTTCGGGGCCAGGCCGTATTCGGCGGCCAGTTCGGCCATGGTCTTCTGGGGAGCGCTCATGGCCGCGCCTTCTAACGGCAGACGGGCCGATAAGCTACATTCCAGACAGCATTTTGGGCGTTCTGGCCTGAGACTCGGCGCCGACCTGTGATGTCGCGGCCGTGATCTGAGCCAGGGAAGGACGGACGGAACGGGTCGGGCGCCGCGCCATTGTCTCCTGGCGATAAAGGAGCATCCGCATGACCGACACCCCGATAGACCCCGCCGCCACACCTGAAGACGAAGACCGGGCCGAGATCGCCGCCGACGACGCCGGCGCCTCCGCCATGGCCGAAGAGGCCCAGAACGAGGCCGATGAAGAGACCGAGGAAGACGGAGAGGGCATCTGATGGCGTTCCACGATCTGACCAAGCCCAGCCCCGCCGAGCACCAGCAGATGGACCGGTCCAACGATCCCGAAACGACGCGGGAGATGGACGCGGCGGCGCCGGAGGCGGCCCTGGCCAGCCGCCGCCAGCGGATGACCGGAGAGGCGACCGGTGTCGGCAGCGTCGGCTATGACGAGGACGGCGCCTTTGACGTGGGGGCGGGCAAGCCCGTCTCGCCCACGCCCTAGGCGGCGCGTTCGATCCCCGGCTTGAGGCGGAAGACCAGGAGAACGCCGCCGATCAGCAGGATCACGGCGCCGGCCAGGGCCGTGAAGGCCACCGCCGGCTTTTCCGCCTGTTCCGCGACGAAGGCGCCCAGCAGGCCCCAGGCCGTCGGAAGGGGATAGGCCAGGGTCCGCAGCGCCGCCGTCACCGCCAGGGCGACCCCCGTCGTGGCGACGATGGCCAGCACCGCCCATCCCGTCGGCGACAGTGCGGCGGGCAGGGCGTCGAAGGCGGTCACGGTAGTGATCAGGTTCAGCGGCGCCGCCACCGTCAGCCAGCCGGCTAGGGCGGCGAGGGGCCAGACCAGCAGCAGCCGGTCGCGATCAAATCGGGCGAGCCGCCGCACCTCGCCCGACAGGGCCAGCAGCGGCGCCAAGAGGGCGATCAACGTGGCGAAGATGATGATGACGCTGGCCGCCTTCAGATTCAGGGCCGCCACGACGATCCAGAGACCCAGGCCGAAGAAGGCCACGGCCGAGGGCCAGCCCATCCGGTTGATCAGGACGCTCTCGCCCGTCTGGTGCAGGACCTGACGCACGGCGTATGCCAGAAGCCCCAGATAGATCAGGCCCCAGATCGAAAAGGCGTAGCCGGCGACCCGCAAGGTCTGGTTCCCGTCAGCGGCGAACTCGGCCTGGGTCAGACCGAGCCCGGCCAGGTTCTGAACCAGGGGGACGACCACGGCGAAGACGGCGGCGGCCAGGACCACCAGGCGACGGGTGCGCTGAGCGGGCGTGGGGCGAAGGATCGAAGACATGGGGTTCCACTTCACGGTTCAGCGCTCTGTACGCCCCACGGGGACGGAAGGTTCACCGGCCTGGGTTGAAAATGTGAAGCTTGCGAGAGAGGGACGGCCCATGCTGGTGTCGCCGGATGATCCGTTTGCGCCTTCACACCTGCGCCGGCCTGGCCGTTCTGCTTCTCGGCGCGTGGGGGAGCGACCCGGCCCTGGGCCAGACGCAGAGCCAGGCCCAGGCCCAGGCCCAGGCCGCGCCCGCGCTGGTTCTGAACGCCTCGGCCGAGGCGGCCTGGGCCGAGGTGCGCGCGGCCCTGACGCCGCCGCAGCAGGCCCTGGCCGTGCGGCGCTTCATGGCGGCCCTGGCGAACGCCAACGGGCGACCGGTCGTCCCGCCGATGGACGCGCGCGAGATCGCCTCCGGCCGGGCGGCGGCGGCGGACGATCCCGCCCTGCTGCAAAGGCCCCAGGCCTATGAGGCGACCTTGAGCGTGGGCGGGCGGTTCCTGACCTTCCGGCCCTTGTCCCGCGCCAGTCTGGAGCCCTTGACGCGACGGGGCGCCCCCTAAAACACTGTCCGATGTGTCCGATGTGTCCGATGTGTCCGATGTGTCCGATGTGTCCGATGTGTCCGAAACCGGCGCCGACTCCGTCAAAGACCCCCTGAACCATACGCCCGCTTGCCGCAGCGGCGGGTCGTTTGGGTTGGGGCTTCTGCAAGCCGTTGAAGCGCCGAGAGTTCCATCTGAGAATTGCACCGACGTCAGGAACCGGCGGCCGTGCGGCCGGTTGTCAGTCCAGTTCCAACTGGAGAGGCGACATGGCCGATCAGACCGAAACCCCGCATTTCGAAACCGATGAAGTCGCCGCCAACCGCGCCATCGAAAACGGTCAGGGCGTCGGCGCCCGCGAACTGGCCGCCCAGCGCGAGCCAGGCGGCGTCAACACCGCCGATGAAGACCCCGAACTCGAGAACGGCGTCTCGGTGATCGAGGACGGCGACGATGCTTTGGATGAGAACCTGGCGGTTCAGGGCGTGGACGACGCGGGCTGATCCCACCTTGCCGAGGATGAACGCGGGGGGCGCGGGTGCCGCCCTCTCTCACGCCTAAGGCGCGGATGTTCCAGGTCGCCATCAGCAGACTGTCGCCGGCCGTCTTGGACGCCACGGCGTCCCAGGGCGTTCAGCCGCTGGAGGTCGTCCAGCACCGCCTGGGGCGGTGGATCGAGAATAGTCGCCATGATCACCCCCGAGACGCTGATGCACCTTCAGGTTAGCCAAGAACGCGATCATCACGGGTCACGAGCGCGAGAGAACCGTGGTTTTCCTACGTCCCAGCCTTCGAAGGGGGGCTGGCGACCGTGAGTCTCAATCCATCCTGAAGCTGACGGAGAAGACGATTATTCCGTCTTCAAGACGCCTTCCAGCGCTTGCAGCCTCGTCGCTGAGGCGGAGCCGCGCCCGATCCACCGAGCGCAAGGCTTCTCGCCCCAGGCCGTAACCGCGCGGCCATTCGCTTTCGATCTGGCAGTTCACCAGCCGACCGTCGTTTTCAGCGCCGCAGGACAGGACGGCGTAACCCTCCGTCGGCGATCGGCCGCCGACAGGGGCCGGGAACCGGGGTCGGGGAACGATTTCCCATCGCGCGAGCGCAGGAAGCGTTTCTCGCCCGTCGCCCTCCGTGTCCTTGTCGCGGGGATCGATCAGAGGCCGACCGCAGGCGGTCAAGGTCTGCTCAAGGGCGGTGCTGGACGGGTTGAGGGCCATGATGAAGCGGTAGCGTCGGTGGTCGGGGCCTTGGGCGACGATCTGGAGTTCGCCGCCGTCCGCCAGTTGGCGCGCCACCATGGCCGGCAGACGGCTGAAAGCCGTCGTGCGATCCTCTCCCACGGTCCAGACGGTGGTTTTAAGAGCCGCATCTTCTCCGACCGAAAGCCCAAGATCGCGCGTCGTGGCGCGTAAGGGGGCCTCGGGCAGGCCGGTGATGAAAAGGTCGTAGGCCCCGTCGATGCATCGGGCGACCAGGGTGACGCCCGAAGTGAATTCAGCAAGGGCCAGGGTAGCCTTACGCTCGGGGATGGAGGTCAACACCCAGTCTTCTTGGGGCGGCGGGGCGTCCTGCGCCTTCGCGGAGACGGCGCCGGCCAAGAGGGCGGAAACGGCGAGGGCGGGGAGGAAGGCTTTCATAACCCCACTCCGCCTCAACGCATGATTGCCGTCAAGCCGCCGCGTAGATGCTTTGGAACAGTACCGCGCCGTCGGCGGAGCCCAGTTCGGCTTCGAAGGCGCGGTCCGGGTGGGGCATCATGCCGAGCACATTGCCGCGGGCGTTCTGGATGCCGGCTATGTCGTGGACCGAGCCGTTGGGGTTGTCGACGTAGCGGAAGACCACCTGGCCCTCGCCCTCGATCCGGGCCAGGGTCTCGGCGTCGGCGAAGAAGTTTCCGTCGCCGTTGCCCTGGGTCATCACCACTTCGCGCTGGCCCTGATAGCCGGCGGTGAAGCGGGTCTGGCCGTTGGCGACGGTCAGGCTGATGGGTTTGCAGACGTATTTCAGGCCCTTGTTGCGCAAGAGGGCGCCGGGCAGCAGGCCGGCCTCGCACAGGATCTGGAAGCCGTTGCAGATGCCGACCACGGCGACGCCGTCGTCCGCCGCCTTCTTCACGGCCTGCATCACCGGCGACTGGGCCGCCATGGCGCCGCAGCGCAGATAGTCGCCGTAGGAGAAGCCGCCGGGAATGACGATCAGGTCCAGGCCCTGGGGCAGTTCGGTCTCGGCGTGCCAGACCATCGAGACGGGCTCGCCGGTGGAGCGTTCGACGGCGACCTTGCAGTCGCGATCACAGTTGGAACCGGGGAAGACGATGACGGCTGCGCTCATGGCGCGGGCCTCTAGCACCGTTTTCGGGAAATGTCAGTGCGCGGGTTCAAGAAGTCCGAGGCGGGTCTCGATCCGGCCGAGACGGGCGTCCTGACGATCAACGATCTGATAGAGGTTGGAGACGTCTTGGTTCAGGCCGTTGAGGTGGAGGCGCATGGCCTGAAGTTCGCCCTTCACGTCGGCGATGTTGCCGTCGATCCGATCCAGGCGCGTCTGCATCGACTTCAGCACTTCGTAGATGAGGTCATTGGTGACGTCCGCCATACGCCCATACTACTACCATAAACTGTGGTTACGCCAAACGCTCCGACGCAGCACGTTTGCGCCCCGCCAACCAGGCGATCACGAAGATTGCAAACCCGCCCAGGGACAGGCCCATGCCGACCCAGCCGGTCGAGGTCCAGCCGTAGCCGGCGGCGATGGCCAGACCGCCGAGAAGCGGACCCAGCGCATTGGCGGTGTTGAAGGCCGAGTGATTCAGGGCCGCCGCCAGGGTCTGGGCGTCGCCGGCGACGTCCATCAGACGGGTCTGAAGCACCGAGCCCAGGCCGCCGCCGCCGCCGATCAGGAAGACCACGAGCATGACGGCCCACAGGTGCGGCGCGGCGAAGGGATAGAGGGCCAGGGCGGCGGCGCTCCACAGCAGCAGGCCGCCCGCCGCAGGAAAGCCGACCCGGTCGGCCGCCCAGGCCCCGAGTATATTGCCCAGGAACATGCCGACGCCGAAGACGGCGAAGACCCAAGGCAGGATCTCCGGCCCCACGCCGGTCACCGCCTGAAGCGTCGAAGCCAGATAGGCGTAGACGCAGAACATGCCGCCGAAGCCGATCGCGCCGACGCCGAGCGTCAGCCAGACCTGGCTGCGCTTCAGGGCGCCCAGTTCGCGCAAGGGGCTGGCGTCGGCATGGGCGGGGTCGCGCGGGGCGAACAGAGCGACCAACCCCATGGTGATCACGGCCAGGACGCTGACGATGGCGAAGGTCCAGCGCCAGCCGAAGGCGTGGCTGACCAGATTGGCGAAGGGGACGCCGATGACGGTGGCGACCGTCAGCCCCATCAGAATGGTCGAGACGGCGCGGGTGCGAAGATGCAGCGGCACGATGGAGGCGGCGACCAGGGCCGCCACGCCGAAATAGGCGCCGTGCGGCACGCCGCTGAGGAAGCGGAAGACCAGCATCCATTCATAGGTGGGCGCCATGGCCGACAGGCCGTTGCCGACGGCGAACAGGGCCATGAAGCCGATAAGCAGCAGCCAGCGGGGGCTGCGCGCGCCCAGCACCGCCAGGATGGGCGCCCCGACCACCACGCCGGCCGCATAGGCGCTGATCACATGGCCCGCCGTCGGGGCGTCGACGCCCAGGCCGGCGGCGAAGTCCGGCAGGATGCTCATGGCCGCGAACTCGGTGACCCCGATGGCGAAACCGCCCATGGCCAGGGCGATCAGGACCAGGGCCACACGGCCCGCAGCCATGGGTCTTACGGCGACGTCAGTGTCGGCCACGGCGCCGGAGACGGCCATGCGAAAATCCTGGGGCGAGAGAAGGGCGGGGTGTTGCGCTGCAACATAGGCGGCCCCTCTCAGGCTTCAACCCGCTGGAAATGATCGGCGATCACATAAGGTTGCGGCGCGACCGCCGAGGGGCGGGCTCAGCCCAGGTTTTCATAGGTCGCGGTGATCGAGGCCTTGGCCAGGGTGTGGAAGTGCAGGTTGAAGCCGAAGACGGCGCCGGAATCGTCGGCGGTCACGTCCAGCCGCTCCACGTCCACGGCGAAGACGGTGAAGATGTAGCGGTGCGGGCCGTGGCCGGCAGGCGGGGCGGCGCCGCCGAAGCCGGCCTTGCCGTAGTCGGTGCGGCCCTGGACGGCGGTGGCCGGCAACTGGCCGCCGGGCGAGCCGGCGCCGGTCGCCAGTTCAGTCACATCGGCGGGGATGTTGGCGACCGTCCAGTGCCAGAAGCCGGAGCCGGTGGGGGCATCGGGATCATAGCAGGTGACGGCGTAGCTCTTCGTCCCCTCCGGCGCGCCCGACCAGGCGAGGTGGGGCGAGGTGTTGCCCTTGGCGTGAACCTGGGCGTCGGGCAGGACGCCGCCGTCCTGGATGTCGGTGGAGGTGAGGGTGAAGGGCATAGGTGCTCCGTCGTTCAAGCCGTTAGCTTAACTAGGAGTCCGCTGTATGGATGCAAGCGCCTCTTCCGCACCTTCGCGCGGAAGAGGCCGAATGCTTCAAGCCGCCTCGATACGGTAGCCTTCGATCACCGTATTGGCGAGCAGCTGCTCGCACATCTTCTTGGCCTCGCCTTGCGGATCCTCGACGCCGTCGAGGTCGAACTCGATCAGCTTGCCGACGCGGGCGTTCGATACGCCCGACCAGCCCAGACCCTGAAGGGCGCCTTCAACGGCCTTGCCCTGGACGTCCAGCACGCCGGCCTTGAGGAAGACGTGAACCTTGATTTTGGCCATCAGCCGTTGCCTTTCATGAAGGGAGTGAAGTCGGACCAGTTCTCGACGCGGAAGCCGCGAACGTCCTTCACGCATTGGGGGAACCAGGGCAGAGCCTTGAGGGCGGTCATGGCCAGAGTCAGATTAGCGAGGTCCGGGATTTCAGTGAGATAGACGCTCTGTTGGACGCGGTGGAAATCATAGCGTTTCAGGGTCCGTTCGATCTCGCGATACGCCTGCCTCACCCCGGCGGGATGGATAGCGGTCGTCTCGTTGAGGTCCAGATCGAAGGAAATGGCGAACATCAGGCCAGGGGGTCGTTTTCGGCGTCGGCCAGCGGATAGTCGAAGGCTTCGTCGCTGTCGATTAGACAGGCCCTGATGAGGTCCCCGACAATGGCGGTCACTTCATAGACCGGCCCGACGCCCGCGATGCGGCGAAAGCGGCTGGTTCCGGCCAGGTCAATGGACCGTCGGAACTCGCCGCCCTCTTCCGCTACGTCAATCATCAGTGCAGCCCGCCCTGAATCACCGTCGGCATGCCCTTCATGATGCCCAGGCGACGGGCGACTTCGGTGTAGCTTTCGATGACGTTGCCCAGGTCGCGGCGGAAGCGGTCCTTGTCCATCTTCTCGCCGGTCGAGGAGTCCCACAGGCGGCAGGAATCGGGGCTGATCTCGTCGGCCAGGATGACGCGGCTGAAGTCGTTCTCCCAGATTCGGCCGAACTCGATCTTGAAATCGACCAGGGTGATTCCGACCGCGCTGAACAGGCCCGACAGATAGTCGTTGACCCGAACCGTCATCGCCAGGATGTCGTCCAGTTCCTGGGTCGAGGCCCAGTTGAAGGCGGTGATGTGCTCTTCGGTGACCATCGGGTCGTTGAGCTCGTCCTTCTTGTAGTAGAATTCAATGATCGAGCGGGGCAGGGGCGTGCCTTCCTCGATGCCCAGACGCTGGCTCATCGAGCCGGCGACGATGTTGCGGCAGACGACCTCCAGCGGAATGATCTCGACTTCGCGGATCAGCTGTTCGCGCAGGTTCAGGCGCTTGATGAAGTGGTTGGTCACGCCGATGCCGTTCAGGCGCGACATGATGAATTCGCTGATCTGGTTGTTGACCACGCCCTTGCCTTCGAGAACGGCCTTCTTCTGGGCGTTGAAGGCGGTGGCGTCGTCCTTGAAGTACTGGATCAGGGTGCCGGGCTCGGGTCCTTCGTACAGGATCTTGGCCTTGCCCTCGTAGATCTTCTTGCGTTTGCTGTTCATATTCCGGTCCCGGCTTACGGGCGCCCTCCAGAAACAAAAATCGCGCGGCCATGGTGGAAAGGGGAAGACCCGGTCCTGGCGGCGCGTTTTGGAATCGTTCGGGCAGTCAATCTCGTTCGGCGTCTCCTTAGCGGAAGGCGGCCCTCGACACAAATGAACGCCGCGTGCGACGCCGCAACAGGACCAAGGTCTATGCAAGCCATGTTGCGTTCGGGCGCGGGCGGGCTATAGACGGCGCTTGCCCCGAGGTCAGGGGTGTGCGGAGCTTGCTGAGCGACATGACGACGTTCGACGATCGGGAAAAGGGCTTTGAGGCCAAGTTCGCCCTCGATCAGGAGCAGGAATTCAAGGCCATCGCCCGGCGCAACAAGATGCTGGGCCTGTGGGCGGCCGAGAAGATGGGCCTGTCGGCCGACAGCGCGGACCAGTACGCCGCCGCCATCGTGCGCGCCGACATGGAGCAGCCGGGCGACGAAGACGTGTTCCGCAAGGTCGCCGGCGACTTCAAGGCCTCGGGCCTGACGGTCTCGGAGGGCGAAATCCGCTCCAAGATCGACGAACTGGCCTCGATCGCCCGCGAACAGATTCGCGCCGGCGAATAGGACTTTCGGCCTTCGGGCCTTCAGACGTCGAAAGGGCCGCACCCGGGGGAAAGTGCGGCCCTTTCTTTTTGCCGGGGACGTTGGGGGATGTCTCACCCGGCTTACTGTGCGTCTCGCGCCCCCTAAGAACACGGGGGGCGGGATTTGGTTTCCGCCGGTTCCGGGCGGATCGTAAATATTTTTACGGCATCAGAACCGTATCTACGACATGGACCATGCCGTTCGATTGAGCCACGTCCGCCTGGGTGATGGTGGACTTTCCGCCCTTGGCGTCGGTGATGACCCAGGTATCGTTCGGGCCCGCCGAAACCTTCAGTTCCTCGCCCTGAACGGTCTTCAGGGTCGCGGTTCCGCCGTTCGCCTGGGCCTGGGCGGCGATGTCGGCGGCCGTCAGACGCCCGGCGACGACGTGATAGGTCAGGATCTTGGTCAGATCGGCCTTCATGTCAGGCTGCATCAAGGCGGTGCGGGTGGCTTCGGGAATCTTGTCGAAGGCGGCGTTGTCGGGGGCGAAGACGGTGAAGGGGCCGGGGCCTTGCAGGGTTTCGACCAGGCCGGCGGCCTGAACGGCGGCGACCAGGGTCGACAGGTTCGAGGCCTTGGAGGCGTTGGCGACGATGGTCTCGTTCGAGCTCATGGCGGCGCCGCCGACCATGGGTTCGGCCGCCATAGGCGCCATGGCGGTACCTTCCGCCGGCGCCATGGCCGTCGATTCGGCCGGGGCGGTCTCGTTGTTGTTGCAAGCGCCGAGCGCCATCAAGGCGCCGCCGGAGGCGGCGACGAGCATAAGTGTCCGAAGATTTGGCATGGTTGTTCCTTCCCTGTTGGTCCGCACTGCGGCGTTGACGGAAAGGTTACGGCTTGAGGCGGGTAAAGGATGCCTGCGGCGTGACAAGAGGACGCAGCTTGGCCGTTAGTCCTCGAAGATGACCGTCTTGGCGCCATGCAGCAAAACCCGGTCTTCCAGGTGCCGACGGACTGCGCGGGCCAGGACGCGGCGCTCGATGTCGCGGCCTTTTCTGATCAAATCTTCGGGCGTGTCGCGGTGGCTGATTCGCTCCACGTCCTGTTCGATGATCGGACCTTCATCCAGGTCGGCGGTGACATAGTGGGCCGTGGCGCCGATCACCTTCACCCCGCGCGCATGGGCCTGGTGATAGGGGCGGGCGCCCTTGAAGCCGGGCAGGAAGGAGTGGTGGATGTTGATGCAGCGCCCCGCCAGCCGACCGCTGAGATCGTCGGACAGAATCTGCATGTAGCGGGCCAGAACGACCAGTTCCGTGCCGGTCTCCTCGATCAGGCGCAGAAGCTGGGCCTCCTGGGCCGGCCTGTCGGCGGCGCTGACGGGCAGGTGATGGAAGGGCAGGTCGCCCAGATCGACGTGGCCGATCATCTCGCGCGGATGGTTCGAAACGACCGCCGTCACATCCATGGGCAGTTCGTCGATCCGCCAGCGGTACAGCAGGTCCGCCAGGCAATGGTCGAAGCGCGAAGTCAGAATCATCACCTTGCGCGGTTCCGGCCCCCTCAGGGTCCAGTCCATGTCGAATCGCCCAGCCAGAGGGGCGAAGGCGGTGCGGATCGCGGCCGGGTCGTCGCCTTCGCGCGGTTCGAACACCACACGCATGAAGAAGGTGGCACCGGCGGCGTCGCCGAACTGCTGGGCGTCGGAGATGTTGGCGTCCCGCTCCAGCAGGAAGGCGGACACGGCCGCCACAATGCCGTGGCGGTCGGGGCAGGAGAGGGTCAGGATCATCAGACGGCAGGCTTATCCGGGAGAAACTTGCCGAGTATGGCCCAGGTTTCCGCCTTTGCCGACAAGGATATTGCATGGGCGGGGCTGGACGACGGCAGATCGACCAGGGCTAGGCCGGCGAGGTCGGCCAGGATCCGCCGACCCAGCTTGGCCGCCAGACCACCGTTGAAGGCGACGGCGCGCAGTTCGGGGAGGTCCTGGATCAGACCGCGCAGATCGGCGGCCTCGGGCGACTTGATCGCCGCGTCCAGACTGCCGGATCGCCGGGCCGAGGCAATTACGTCCCACAGGCCGACGCCGCGCGCCTTCAACCGCTCCAGGCGGTCGGGGTAGGGCAGGGCGGCCAGGGGCTCGTCCAGCACCCCGCCGATCAAGGGCCAGAAGCCGTTGCGCGGGTGGGCGTAATATTGCGCCGCCTTCAGCGAGGCGTCGCCCGGCAGGCTGCCGAGGATCAGCAGGCGGGTGTCCGCATCGACGACGGGGGGGAACTGGCTCTTGGTCATTCCCGACGCGCCGCGTCCCGATACACCTGGCTGCGGTCGCGTCTGCCCACCGCGACGACGGTCACCGTGACGATTGCGTCCTCGACCCGATAGACCAGCCGATATCCGGCGTCGCGCAGCTTGATCTTGTAGTGATCGCGCATCCCGTGGAGCGCATCCTTCGGAACACGCGGACTCTCCAGTCGTTCGGCGAGCTTTTTCTTGAACTGGACCCGGACCGGAGCGCCCAGCTTCTCCCACTCCTTCAGCGCGGAGGGGAGGAACTGAAGATCAAAGGGCATCGAGCGAGACGCGCACCGGCGTCTCGTCCTGCCGCTGGCGGACAGTCTCGATCAAGGCCAGATCGTCCAGGCGTTCGATCATCGCCTCATAGACGGCGGCGGGGACCATATAGGCCATGACCCGATTGTGGTTCAGCACGGCCACGGTCTGGCCCGCCGCGTCGTCCATGACGGCGCTGGGGCTCTTCTTCAGGTCAGAGACGCTGACCGCGATAGAGGCTTCGACGCGTTGCATGATGATAGAGTACGAAAATCGGCGCCATTTTCAATACTGAAGATCATCCCTCGCCGAATACCCGCTTGAACACCACGTCCACATTCTTGGTGTGGTAGCCGAGGTCGAACAGGGCCTCGAGCTGGTCGTGGGGCAGGGTGACGCGGTCGTCGGCCTTGAGGAAGTCCAGGAAGGCGCCCTCGCCGCGCCAGACCTTCATGGCGTTCTCCTGCACGGCGGCGTAGGCCGCCTCGCGCGAGACGCCGGCCTGGGTCAGGGCCAGCATGACCCGTTGCGAGTGCACCAGACCGCCCAGGCGGTCGAGGTTCTTCTGCATGTTCTCGGGATAGACGTTCAGCCGCTCGACCACGCCGGCCAGGCGCTGCAGGGCGAAGTCCAGGTGGATGGTGGCGTCCGGGCCGATGCCGCGCTCGACGGACGAGTGGCTGATGTCCCGCTCATGCCACAGGGCGACATTTTCCATGGCGGGGGTCACCGCCGAACGGACCAGACGGGCCAGGCCGGTCAGGTTTTCGGTCAGGATCGGGTTGCGCTTGTGCGGCATGGCCGACGAGCCCTTCTGGCCCTTGTCGAAGAACTCCTCGGCCTCCAGCACCTCGGTGCGCTGAAGGTGACGGATCTCCACGGCCAGGCGTTCGATCGAGCTGGCGACCACGCCCAGGGCGGCGAAGAAGGCGGCGTGGCGGTCGCGCGGGATGACCTGGGTCGAGACAGGCTCGACCTGGAGCCCCATCTGTTCGGCCACATAGGCTTCGACGGCGGGATCGACATTGGCGAAGGTGCCGACGGCGCCGGAGATGGCGCAGGTGGCGATCTCTTCCTTGGCCGTGATCAGACGACGTTTGGCGCGCTGGAACTCGGCGTGATAGCCGGCCAGCTTCAGGCCGAAGGTCACGGGCTCGGCGTGGATGCCGTGCGAACGGCCGACGGTCGGGGTGTACTTATGCTCCTTGGCGCGGGTCTCCAGCGCGGCCAGGACGCGGTCGACCCCGGCGATCAGCAGGTCCGACGACCGGGCCAGCTGGACCGCGAAACAGGTGTCCAGCACGTCCGACGAGGTCATGCCCTGGTGCAGGAAGCGGGCTTCCTCGCCGACGATCTCGGCCACGTGGGTCAGGAAGGCGATGACGTCGTGCTTGGTGGTGCGTTCGATCTCGTCGATGCGGTCGGCGTCGAAGGTCGCATCCTTGCCCTTGGCCCAGATGGCGTCGGCCGCCGCCTGGGGGATGACGCCCAGTTCGGCCATCTTGGTCGCCGCATGGGCCTCGATCTCGAACCAGATCTTGTACTTGGTCTCTTGCGACCAGATGGCGGCGGCGTCGGGGCGGGAATAGCGCGTGATCATGGGGCGGTCGTGTCGGTCCGGCCGCCGTCGGAGTCAAGGTTTGCGGTGCTCTAAAGCTGTCCCATCGTATTGTCGTGATCGACGGCCTGCCGCTTCAGCCAGGCGACGAAGGCGGTGGCGCTGGGCGAGGGCGGACGGTCGCGAGGCTGGACGACGTAATAGGCGAAGCCGACCGCTTCCGAGCCGTCGGGGAAGGGGGCGACCAGACGGCCCGAGGCCAGGTCGGCCTGGGCCAGGGTCCGTTTGGCCAGGGCGACGCCGCGGCCGGAGACGGCGGCCTCGATCAGCAGGCTGGACTGGTTGAAGCGCGAGCCCCGGCGCGGGTCGGGGTGGCGCACGCCGCGCGCCTTCAGCCACATGGCCCAGTCGGGGCGGCTGGGGTCGCCGTCGTTGGACATGTCGTGCAGCAGGGTGTGGCGCATCAGGTCGGCGGGTTTGCGGATCGGATGTTCGCCGTCCATCAGAGACGGGGCGCAGACGGGCAGGACCGTTTCGGTCATCAGCCGGTCCACGGTCAGGCCGGGGTAGTCGCCGGGGCCGTAGCGGATGGCCAGATCCACCTTGCCCTCGGTCAGGTCGGCCGGCTCCATGTCGGCCGAGATCCAAAGCTCGATCTCGGGATGGGCGGCGTGGAAGTCGTCCATGCGCGGCATCAGCCATTTGGAGGCGAAGCCGGGGGCGATGCTGATCGACACCTGTTTGCGGCGCGGCGGTTCGCGCAGCAGGGCCGAGGCGTCCATCAGCCGCTCGAACCCCTCGCGCAGCAGGGGGACCGAGGATCGACCGAGGTCGGTCAGCTGGAGACCCCGCGCCTCGCGCACGAACAGGGGGCCGCCGACGATGTCCTCCAGCAGGCGGATCTGCTGGCTGACGGCGCCCGGCGTCACCGCCAGTTCGTCGGCGGCGCGCGAGAAGTTCAGGTGACGCGCGGCGGCTTCGAAGGCGCGCAGGGCATTGAGTGGAAGCAGGGAACGGGCCATCGCCGTTAGAAATCCTATCAGCGTGCCAAAGGCAATCTGGTTTGCGGGTCTGGACGGGGAGGCCGATGGTTCGGGTTCCGCCGCCGTCCCTCCTTCCCCTGATGACGGCCCTGAAAGCAAGACGATGCGTGTATTTCTCGCCTCCATTCCGCTGGAGGCCGCCAAGATTGTGATCATCGGCGGCGGCGAGCCCGCCCTGGCCAAGCTGCGGCTGTTCCTGAACACGCCGGCCCAGCTGCTGTGGTTCGCGCCTGACGGCGCCCCGCCGAAGATGGAAGTCCCGCTGAGCGCGCCGGAGCCGGTGCTGCGCGCGCCCGAGGCCCAGGATCTGGCGGGGGCGCGTCTGGTGTTCATGGCGCTGGACGACGCCGACGAACTGACGCGGCTGGGCGCCCTGGCGCGGGCGGCGGGGGCTCAGGTCAATGTGGTGGACAAACCCCATCTGAGCGACTTCCAGACCCCGGCCCTGATCGACCGGGACGAGGTGGTGATCGGGGTCGCCACTGGGGGATCGGCGCCCATACTGGCCCGCGACGTGCGCTCGCGGATCGAGGGTGTTCTGCCGGCCGGCCTGGCCAATGTCGCCCGAATGGCGCGCGAACTGCGCGATACGGTGAAGGCCAGCGTGCCGGACTTCATGGCCCGGCGGCGGTTCTGGGAGAAGGCGTTCCGGGGTCCGGCGGCCGATCTGGCGGCGGCGGGCCGCACGGCCGAGGCGCGGCGCGAGATGCTGCGGCTGCTGAACGTCGCCGCGCCCGAACAGGGGGTGGTCCATATCGTCGGGGCGGGGCCGGGCGATCCGGAGCTGCTGACCCTGAAGGCGCTGCGGGTGCTGCAGGATGCCGACGTCATTATTCACGACCGGCTGGTGCCGGAGGCCGTGCTGGAACGGGCGCGGCGCGACGCCAAGCGGCTGTATGTCGGCAAGGCGCGCGGCGAACATTCGGTGCCCCAGGATCAGATCGAGGCCCTGATGATCGAGGAGGCCAAGGCCGGTCACCGGGTGGTGCGGTTGAAGGGCGGCGATCCCTTCGTCTTCGGGCGCGGCGGCGAGGAGCTGGAGGCGATGCGGGCGGCCGGGGTTCCGGTCTTTGTGGTGCCGGGGGTGACGGCGGCCCTGGCCTGCGCGGCTTCGGCCGGGATCCCTCTGACGCACCGCGAGCACGCCCAGGCGGTGACCTTCGTGACGGCCCAGGCCAAGCCGGGCGGCGTTGACGCCGACTGGACCCGACTGGCGGCCCCGAACCATACCCTGGCCATCTATATGGGCGTGGACCGGGCCGAGGAGACGGCGGCCAGGCTGATGGCGGCCGGCCGCGCGGGCACGACACCCGTGGCCGTCGTCGAGAACGGCAGCCGGCCGGATGAGCGGGTGCTGACCGGCCGGCTCGACGGGCTGGGCGCCCTGGTGCGCGGCGCGGACCTGACCGGTCCGGCCCTGGTGTTCGTGGGCGAGACGGCGGCGTTTTCGGCGGCCCAGCCGGACGTGCGGACGGAGGCGGCGGCATGAAGATCGTCACCGCAAACCGCCTGTCGGACGGGCGCGTCATCTATGCGGGCGTGGACAATCAGCCGGTCGAGCGCCTGGACCAGGCCTCGACCCTGGACGACGCGGCGGCCGAGATCGTGCTGGCCGAGGTGGCGGCGCGGCCGGACGTGTTCGTCAATCCCTATCTGGTCGAGGTTCAGGATCGCGCGCCCTCGGGCCGGGATCGGCTGAAGGAGCGGATTCGCGCCGCCGGTCCGACCGTCGGCCACAGCGTCGCGGGAGGCGTGGGCTGATGTATCGCTATGACGAGTTCGACCACGCCCTGGTGCGTGAGCGGGTGGCGGAGTTTTCCGACCAGGTGGCGCGCCGCGCCTCCGGCGCCCTGACCGAGGACGAGTTCAAGCCGCTGCGGCTGATGAACGGGGTCTATCTGCAGCTTCACGCCTATATGCTGCGGGTCGCCATTCCCTATGGAACGTTCAACAGTCGGCAGATGCGGCGGCTGGCCCATATCGCCCGCACCTATGACAAGGGCTACGGCCATTTCACCACGCGGACGAACATCCAGTACAACTGGCCGGCCCTGACGGACCTGCCGGCGATCCTGAGCGATCTGGCCGATGTCGAGATGCACGCCATCCAGACCTCGGGCAACTGCATCCGCAACACCACGACCGACGTCTTCGCCGGGGCGGCGGAGGACGAGATCGAGGATCCGCGGCCCTGGTGCGAGATCATCCGACAGTGGTCGACGATCCATCCGGAGTTCAGCTTCCTGCCGCGCAAGTTCAAGATCGCGGTCATCGGCGCCGAGAAGGATAGGGCGGCGATCCGCACCCACGACGTGGGGCTGCAGATCGTGCGCGGCGAAGACGGCGGGACCGCCTTCCGCGTCTTCGTCGGGGGCGGGCAGGGACGCCTGCCCCATATCGGGCAGGAGATCGCGTCCAGCGTCCCGGCTGCGGACCTGCTGGCCTATCTGACCGCCATATTGCGGGCGTGGAACCTCTTGGGACGGCGCGACAATATCCATAAGGCGCGGATCAAGATCCTGGTCGCTTCGGTCGGGCTGGAGGCCTTCCGCGAGGAGGTGGACAAACACTACGCCACCCTGCGCCTGGAAGACCTGCGGATCCCGGAGGACGAGGCCGAGCGGATCAAGGCCTATTTCGCCCCGCCGCCGTTTGAGGATCTGCCCAGGAGCAGCGCGCCGTTCGAGCGCGCCCTGCTGGCCGATCCGGACTTTGCGCGGTTTGCGCGGAACAATGTGCGGCGTCACCGGCAGCCGGGTTACGCCTCGGTGGTGGTGTCGCTGAAGCCGGTCGGCGGCGTGCCGGGCGACATCACGGCGGACCAGATGGACGCGGTTGCTGATCTAGCCGAGCGATACGCCTTCGACGAACTGCGGGCCGCCTATGAGCAGAACCTGGTCCTGCCCCATGTGAAGCTGGACGACGTGCCGACGGTCTGGCGGGCGCTGCTGGAGGCGGGGCTGGCGACGGCCAACGCCGACCTGGCGACCGACGTCATCGCCTGCCCGGGTCTGGACTATTGCAGCCTGGCCAACGCCCGGTCGATCCCGGTGGCCCAGGCCCTGTCGAAACGGCTGGCGGACCTGGACTATCAGGAGAAGCTGGGGCCGGTGCGTATCAATATGAGCGGGTGCATCAACGCCTGCGGCCACCATCACGTCGGCCACATCGGGGTGCTGGGCGTCGACCGGAAGGGCGAGGAATACTACCAGATCACGGTCGGCGGCTCGCCCGACGAACAGGCGGCGCTCGGCGACATCGTCGGCAAGAGCCTGCCCGCCGATGAGGTCGCGCCCGCCATCCAGCGGACTCTGGACCGCTATCTGCAAATCCGCGCCGAGGGCGAGCGGTTCATCGACACGGTGCGCCGTGTCGGACCCGATCCCTTCCGCGACGCCATCTATGAGACGCTCGATGCTGCAAACGCTTGAGGGAGTTCAGAACGGACCGCGCCTGCCGGTGACGACCCCGCTGGAGGAGGTCGAGGCGGCCGCCGCCGCAACCGACGTCCTGGTGCTGGAGTTTGACGCCTTTCGCGACGGGCGCGGCTTCTCGCTGGCGGCGGTGCTGCGCGAGCGGGGCTACGCTGGGCGGCTGATCGCGGCGGGCAAGGTCCTGCCGGACCAGGCGCGCCATCTGCGGCGGTCGGGATTCGATGCGGTGGAACTGGCGCCGGGCGCTGACACGGCGGCCTGGGCGCGGATGGATCAGGCTTTCAGCGGCTCCTATCAGCCGGCTGTCGATCCGGCCCCGACCATCTGGCAAAGGCGGCGGGCGGCGTCGAACGATCGGGATCTGCAGGCCCTGGCCGACCGGTTGAACCGCCAGACCGAGGGCAAGGAGGCGTCCGAGATCCTGAAGGCGGCGCTGGATCCGGCCCTGGGCCTGCGCGTCGGCGCCATATCCTCGTTCGGGGCGGAATCGGCGGCCCTGCTGCACATCGTGGCCGAGACGGACCCGAACCTGCCGGTCGTCTTCCTGGAGACCGGCCAGCATTTCCTGCAGACCCTGTCCTATCGCACCCAGCTGACCAAGGCTCTGGGGCTGACCGACGTGCGGCTGGTCACGCCGGATGCGAACGAGAAGGCGGCGCTGGACGCCCGCGACGACCTGTGGAAGACGGACGCCGACGCCTGCTGCGACCTGCGGAAGGTGCGGCCCCTGGCGCGGGCGACGGTCGGGTTCAACGCCCTGATCACCGGGCGCAAACGCTATCAGGCCGCGACCCGCGCGGCGTTGAAACCGTTCGAGGTGCTGGACGGGGTGCTGCGGATCAATCCGCTGGCGGACTGGGACGCCGACGCCGTCGAGGCCTGGCTGGAGGCGCACGACCTGCCCCGTCATCCCTTGGTCGAGCAGGGCTACCGCTCTATCGGCTGCTGGCCCTGCACCCGCGCCGTCGAAGACGACGAAGACGCGCGGGCCGGACGCTGGTCGGGGATGGACAAGGTCGAATGCGGCATCCACCTAGGCAAGCGTCAGGTCGCCGCCTGATCGTCCTCCCGTTCGACCTCGCCTGAAAGCTGAAACGTGTCCGTCACACCGTCTGTCATCGACCTGATCGGCCATACGCCGCTGGTCCGCCTGAATCGCCTGTCCGACGAGACGGGCTGCGAAATCCTGGGCAAGGCCGAGTTCATGAACCCCGGCGGCTCGATCAAGGACCGCGCCGCCCTGTCCATCGTTCAGGGCGCGCGGGCGTCGGGCGCGCTGAAGCCCGGCGGCGCCATCGTCGAGGGCACGGCGGGCAATACCGGCATCGGCCTGGCCCTGGTCGGGGCGGCCCTGGGCCATCCGGTGGTCATCGTCATGCCCCGCACCCAGTCGGAGGAGAAGAAGTCGGCCATCCGGTCGCTGGGCGCACGCCTGGTCGAGGTGGACGCCGCCCCCTTCTCCAGTCCCAACCATTTCGTCCATTATTCGGGCCGTCTGGCGACCGAGCTGAACGAGAGCGAGGAGGCGGGCGCTATCTGGGCGAACCAGTTCGACAACACCGCCAACCGAGACGCCCATTATACGACGACAGCGCCGGAAATCTGGGAACAGACGGGCGGCCAGATCGACGCCTTCGTCTCGGCCGTGGGGTCGGGCGGCACCATCTCGGGCGTCGCCGCCTATCTGCGCGAGAAGAAGCCCGAGGTGACCATCGCCCTGGCCGATCCCGCCGGCGCGGCCCTGTTCAACTGGTTCACCAAGGGCGAGATGACGGGCGAGGGCTCGTCGATCACCGAGGGAATCGGGGTGGCGCGGATCACCGGCAATCTGGAGGGGTTCAAGCCGGATTACGCCTACCGGATCGAGGATGCGGAGTTTCTGCCGATCCTGTTCGATCTGGTGAAGTACGAAGGCCTGTCGTTGGGCGGATCGGCCGGAGTGAACATCGCCGGCGCCGTGCGGCTGGCGCGCGAGATCGGGCCGGGCAAGACCATCGTCACCTGCCTGTGCGATCCGGGGTCGCGCTATGCGTCCAAGCTGTTCAATCCGGAATTCCTGACGTCGAAGGGCCTGCCGGTTCCGGCGTGGGCTTAAGACCCTCTCCCGCTCGCGGGAGAGGTGGCCCGGCGTCCGCGCAGCGGACCAGGGTCGGAGAGGGGAGTCTCGTTTGAACAGAAGACTTCCCCCATCGTCAGGCGTGTCGCTGCGCGCCACGACCTGACACTTCCCCCGCAAGCGGGGGAAGGTCCTATTTCTCCGCCGCGATCCAGGCGTCCATGCGCTGATCCAGCAGGGCCAGCGGCAGCGGGCCCTCCGTCAGCAGGGCGTCGTGGAAGGTGCGGATGTTGAACTTCGGCCCCAGTTCGCGTTCCGCCCGAGCGCGGATCTCGCGCAGGCGGATCTCGCCGATCTTGTAGGCCGTGGCCTGGCCGGGCCAGCCGATGTAGCGCTGAAGCTCGGTCTCGATATTGTGGGACGCCAGGGCCGAGTTGTCGCGGAAACAGGCGCGGGCCTCTTCCTCTGTCCAGCCCATCCAGTGCAGGCCGGTGTCGGCCACCAGGCGGCAGGCGCGCCACATTTCATAGGACAGGCGGCCGAAGCGCTCATAGGGCGTGCGGTAGAAGCCCATCTCCTCGCCCAGATATTCGGCGTACAGGCCCCAGCCCTCGGTGAAGGCGGTGACATTGGCCTGGCGACGGAAATAGGGCTGGTCCTCGGCTTCCTGTTGCAGGGCGATCTGGAGGTGGTGGCCGGGCACGGCCTCGTGCAGGGTCAAGGCCGGCAGTTCGTACAGGGGGCGCTGGTCCAGCTTGGACGTGTTGACCACATAGTGTCCAGGGACGCCGTTCTGCATCGAGCCGGGATTGTAGCGGCCGGTGGTGTAGGTCGCCTCGATCTGCGGCGGGACCGGCTGCACGTCATAGGGCAGGCGAGGCAGGGTGGCGAACAGGGCGGGCAGGCCGCCGTCCGCACGCTTGGCCATCTCCGACGCCTTCTCCAGCAGGTCCTCGCGCGTCTTGGCGTAGAACTGGGGTTCGGTGCGCAGGAAGTTCAAAAAGCCGGCGAAGTCGCCGGTCCAGCCGGCGGCCTTCATCTCGACCTCCATCCGGGCGCGGATGCGGGCGACCTCGGACAGGCCGATCTGGTGGATCTGGTCCGGCGTCAGGTCCGTGGTGGTGTGGCCGCGCACCAGATAGGCGTAGAGGGCCTTGCCGCCGGGGCGGTTGCCCAGGCCGGGCTCGATCGGAGCCTTGGGCAGGTATTCGGTCTCCAGGAAGGCCAGCCAGTCCTGGCGTGCGGGGACGATGACTGCGGCGACCGCAGCGGCGGCCTCGGCCCTCAGCCGGTCGCGGTCGGCGGGGGCGATGGTGGTCGGCAGGGTGGCGAAGGGTTTGAGCAGGGGCTCGTCCTCGGGCGTGATCGCCACGTCGTTGCGCGCCCCGGCCAGGGCGCTTTCGGTGACGGAGCGGGGCTGGACCATGCCGGTGGCGAGACCCCGCCGGGCGTTGTCGGTGGTCTGGGCGTAGATGTCGCCAAAGCCCCGTATGCGCCGGATATAGGCCTGGGCCTCCGCCACCGTGTTCAGTCGGGTGCTCTGGCCGACATAGAGGGCCCAGGTTCCCGGCCCGCCTTCGCTGTCGAAGGCCAGGCGAGAGGCGTCGTAATCCAGACCCTCGACGCCGCGCTTCAGGCTGTACAGCAGAAAGGCGTGATTGATCCGCGCCGCCTGGGAAAGACTTGCCGGGTCGATGGTCTCGAGCCGGGCGACGAAGGCTTCCAGCGGCGCGCGCTGGGCCAGTTCGAAGGCGCGCGACAGGTCGGGAACCCGGCCCATGGCCTCCACATCGCCCTCTCCGCCCGCAGCGAAGGGGTCGATCGCCTTCAGATAGGTTTCGTAGTCCGCGATCAGGGCGTTCAGGGCCGCCTCAGCCGGGCGGGCCGTCGCCGGCGCCGTCACCGGGCCCCCCGTCTGCGCAGCCTGCGGGGCCGCAGCCGCGCCGGTCGCCGCCGTCGCCAAACCGGCCGCAACGGCCAAACCGATGATCTTCATGACGCCCTCCGCTTTCCACCGCCACGCAAGCGGAGCGGACGGGGGGCGTCAAGCCGTCATCCGCAGGCGGCGAAGAAGCGTTCGATCTCGGCCAGGGCGGCGGGGCGGGCGGCGTAGGCGTGACGTTCGTCCCCGTCCCAGACGGCGATCCAGCCCAGCCGGCGGAACCGCTGGAAGACGGGGTCCTTGGTGCTGGCGCGGGCCTGGGCGTAGTAGCCGTCGCTGATCGCCGCCTCTTCAGAAGTGGCGCGATAGGTTTCGGTGTCGCCGCCGGACTCCAGCCGCAGCTGGCGCGCCGGCTTGTCGAGTATGGCGGCCAGATCCAGGGTGTCGGAACCGGGACGGCAGAAGAGCTGAAGCTTGACCTCGTCGCTGTGGGCCATGCCGTAGACCAGGGCCTGTTGCGGCGGCTCGTCCGTGTTGCGGATCCAGTCGTAGCCCGGCGTCGGGGCGGGGGCGGATGCGGCCGGGGACAGGTCGGCCGTCGGCGGCTGGGTCGCGCAGGCGGCCAGGGCCGCGACGGACAGAAGGGGCGGGATCAGCTTAAGCCGGGACATCGTCGGTCTCCTCAACCGGCGCAACGGTCCGCCAAACGGCGCAGCTTGGCAAGATGGGCGCGGGGGATGGCCACCCGGTCTGTTCGATCGCCCGTCTGAATGGTCAGATCGCCCGAGCCGACGAAGGCGGCGAACAGCGGATGGTCGGTGCGGACCGTCACCTGCAGCCGTCCCCGCCGTCCGAACCGGGCCGGACTGGTCGCGGCGACGTCGCCGGAGCTCAGGCGCGCGAAGGCGGCGCCGGGCGCCGGGGCGTCTTCCTTGTATACGGTAAGGTCCACGACGCCTGAGCGCGGATCACATTCCACGGTGGCGCGAAGATTGGGCGTGTCGGGCGCCTCATTGGCCAGAACGACCGGACCCTCGTTCTCATAAAGGGTCCAGGTCCAGACCGGGGCGGCGTGCGGAGCTCCCGCCTGGCCGAAAGCCAGGAGGGCGGCGAGAATGAGGTTCATCGGTCGGCCCTGCTGGCGGTGGAAGTCAAGCCTGCGTCAGCCGCGTATTTTGTCAAGCGCGCGAAGATCCGCAATAGGCCAGAAAGTCCGCGATCATCCGCCGCTCGGCCCTGTCAGCGGTCAGGTCGAACTGGCCTGCATCGCCCTGAACCCGCATCACGCCGCGGTCGGCGAGACCCTTCAGACTGGCGTCCTGCAAGGACAGGCGCGACTCCGTAGCGTCGCCGCCGGTCAAGGGATCGATAAGGCTGGGACCGTGCGAGGCGTTGATCAGGCGAGGCGTGTCCGGCTGAACGTCGCCATAGACCACGGCCGTCCGGTCGCCGGGCGAGCAGGTGACCATCAGGGCCAACTGATCGGAGTTGGCCACGCCGTAGGCCAGCTTGGCCATGGCGCCCTCGTGGCTCAGATGCCAGGCCATGGCCGGCGTTTCCGCCGACATATGGGCCGAGGGCTCGGTCGCCTGCGGCTTGGCGGCGAAGGCGACCAAGGCGATGGCAGCGGCGGCGGGGATCAGAACCTTGAACATTTGATTAACTCGCGTCTGACGGTCAAACGCGGGTATCCGTCAACAGTTCACGGCTCCGCTTGTGCGGCTGATGGTTGTGGCTTTCGCGCCGCAGCGGGTCAGAAGGGGCTGAAGCGCTCCACCAGGCTCTGGGCGGCGGGCGTGGCCTGCATCCGGCTGATGTCGCCGCGGCCGCCGTAGGAGATGCGGGCCTCGGCGATTTGGGTGTGGTTGATCGAATTGGCCGAGGAGATGTCTTCCGGCCGCACGATGCCGGCGACGGTCAGTTCGCGAACCTCACGATTGGTGCGGACCTCCTGGCGGCCCTGGATGACCATATTGCCGTTGGCCAGAACCTCGGTGACGACGGCGGCGATGGTCAGAGAGACCTTTTCGGACCGGTTGACCGAGCCCGAGCCCGAGGCGTTCGTTTCGCCTTCCAGCCCGACCATCTTGGCCGGATCGAAACCGCCGGGGAAGGCGCGGCCCAGGCTGCTCTCTAGGCCGAAGAAGTTGGACACTCCGGTCGAGGCGTCGTTGGACCGCGACCGTTGGGTCGTGTTCTGGGTCTGGGCGCGGTCGTCGATGTCGATGCGGACGGTCAGGATGTCGCCGACGTGACGGGCGCGCTGGTCGCCGAAGAAGGTGCGGGCGCCGACCCGCCACAGGCTGTTGGCGCTGGCGGGGGTCGATTCAGTCCGCATCGCCGGGGCGGCCATATAGGCCTGCTGGGTGGGAACCAGGGCGGCGGGATAGCCGATGGGCGCCAGTTGGGGGCCGCGCACCGCCTCGACGGCGGTGGAGCAGGCGCCCAGGGAGGCGGCGGAGACGGCGGCGGCGAGGACGAGCTTACGCATGACGGACTTCCCTAGCGGGCGGCGAATTGTTGAGGATTGGCGCGGACCATGTCGGCGGCGGGACCGGCAAGGGCCTGGCCGGGACCGGAGGCCACGGCGTCGATGATGCGGTTGGAGGCGGTGTTCATGACCGCCACGGGCTCGCCCAGGGCGGCGTTGCGCAGCGCCTTGCCCATGACGCTGAGATTGACGCCCCCGACCTGATAGGTGACGCGCACCATGTCGTTGCGGGCGATGACCTGAGCGCCGGCGGAGACAAAGGCGGGGCGGGCCGTCTGGCCGGCCGAGGCGGCGGCGGTCTGAACCGGGACGGCGGCGGCGCGACGCACGGCGACTCGACGCAGGCCCGTCGGATTGTCCCAGTCCAGACCCGCCTGACGCGCCTGGGCCTGAAGGGCGCCGGCTTCCAGAACGACGGACGGGCCAACGCGCTGGGCCACCACCACCTCAGAGGCGGCGCCCGCGCCCTCGAACAGGTCGCCCAGCGTCACCCGGCCGTCGTCGTCGACAGGGTTGGACTTCAGGACCACCGAGCCGGCTGAGGCGGCGCCGGCGATCGCGGCGAAGACGGCGGTCAGGGCCAGGGCGTTACGAACGATCTTCATGGCTCAGCCCTTCACCTGGGAGGTGACCGACATCATCTGGTCCGCCGTCGATATGACCTTGGAGTTCATCTCATAGGCGCGCTGGGCGATGATCAGGGCGCTGATCTCGGACACCGCATCGACGTTCGAGGCTTCGGTATAGGCCTGCAGGATCTGGCCGAAACCGACGTCGCCGGGCGAGCCGATGTTGGCGGCGCCCGAGGCGGCCGTCTCCAGCAAAAGATTGTCGCCGATCGCTTCCAGCCCCGCCTCGTTGAAGAAGGTCGCCAACTGGATCTGGCCCACGGTGGTCGGCGCCGTCTGACCCTGCTGCGTCGCCTGGACCAGGCCGGTCTTGGAGATGGTCAGCTTGACCGTGTCCTGCGGGATGGAGATCGCCGGTTCCAGAGGATAGCCGTCGTCGGTGACGATCTGGCCTTCGGGGCTGAGCTGCAGATTGCCCGCGCGAGTGTAGCCGATCTCGCCCGAGGGCAGGGTCACCTGGAAATAGCCGCGGCCGTCGATCGCCATGTCATAGGGATTGCCGGTCTGCTGGGGCGTGCCCTGTTCGGTCACGCGATAGACCGCCCCGGCCTTGACGCCGGCGCCGATCTGAATGCCCGTCGGGACGACCGTGCCCTGGCTGGAGGACTGAGCCCCCATCCGTTCGACGTTCTGATAGAGCAGATCCTGGAACTCGGCGCGCTGCTTCTTGAAGCCCACCGTGTTCATGTTGGCGATGTTGTTGGAGATGACCTCCACGTTCAGCTGCTGGGCGGCCATGCCCGAGGCGGCGGTGCGAAGTGCGCGCATGTCCAGGGTTCCTTATGCGACCTTGCCGAGGCGCTCGACGGCGCGACGGCTCAGGTCGGTGGTGTTCTCGATCATCCGGGTGACGCTCTCATAGGCGCGGCTGATCTCGACCAGGTTGGTGATCTCGACGAGGGAGTTGACGTTGGAGGCTTCCAGAGCGCCCTGATGGACCTGGGCGTCGTTCGCCTCGACCGGCTGGGTGTTGGAACCGTTGCGGTAGAGGCCGTCGCCGCCCTTCTCCAAAACGCCCAGGGTATCGAACCGGACGACGGAAAGGCGGCCGGTGATCTGGCCCGCCTGGGTGATGGTCCCGTCCGCGCCGACCGATATGGCGCCCAGCGCAGGGTCCAGCACGATCTCGGCGCCGCCGCTCAGCACAGGCGCGCCCTGTTTGGTCGTCAACCGGCCCTCGGGGTCCAGGGTGAAGGCGCCGTCGCGGGTATAGGCCTCGCCGTTGGCGCCGTCGCGGACGGTGAAGAAGGCGCCTTCTCCGGCGATGGCGAAGTCCAGCGTGCGGCCCGTCTCGGACATGGCGCCCTGGCCGAAGTCCCGGCCGACGCCGTTGTCCAGCACGAAGCTGGCGGACGGCCGGATGGCGTCGTTGCGCGCCCGCTGGCCGATTTCCGTCCCGACCATCAGCTGCTCCACCTTGAAGCCGGTGGTGTCGGCGTTGGCGATGTTGTTGGCCACGATGTCCAGCTCGCGGCGCAGCGTCATCTGACGGGACAGTCCGATATAGGCGGCGTTTTCCACGACGAGGCTCCTTCGGAAATCCCTTACGCAATGACCGTGCCAACAGGGTTAATTCAGGCGCGGCGGGGCTTTGCGGGGGAGGAGGGCCGGGTTCGCCCGGCAAAAACTGCCGTTTGTAAACGTCGCATTAACCAAGCCGGGCCGATCTTCCCCTGTAGATTCTCCGGGGCGAGCGCATGTTGAAACTTGGCAAGAAGAAGGGCGACCCCAACGCCGACGCGGCCGAGGCCGAGGCGGGCGCCGAGGGCGAAGAAGGCGCGCCCAAGAAAAAGAAGCTGCCGATCCTGTTCATCATCGCGCCGGTCGCCCTGCTGGTCCTGGGCGGCGGCGGCGCGGCGGCCTTCTTCCTGATGAAGCCCAAGCCGGCCGAGGCGCATGGCGAGGAAGCCGCCGCAGCGGAAGGCGGCCACGGCGAAGCCAAGGCCGAGGAAAAGGGCGGCCACGGCAAGGAAGAGAAGAAGGGCGAGGAAAAGGGCGGCGGCCACGGCGGGGGCGGCAAGGAGGGCGAGGCCGATCCGTCGCTGGGCAAGATTTCGGAAGGGCCGGACGGCGTCACCTTCTACACCCTGCCGGACATGGTGATGAACATCCAGTCGCCGGACGGACGCCCCACCTTCCTGAAGCTCAAGCTGACGCTGGAGATGCATGACGCCGAGGTGGCGACGCATCTGCAGGAAGAAATGCCGCGCCTGCAGGACATGTTCACGGGCTTCGTGCGGGAGCTTCGCCCTGAGGATCTGAGCGGTTCCGCCGGCACCTATCAGCTGCGCGCCGAGCTTCTGCGCCGCATCAATCTGGTCGCCGCGCCGGGCAAGGTCGACGCCGTTCTGATCGAAGAAATGCTGGTGCAATAGGCGATGACCGACGCGCCGATCGATTCCCTGGCCGGACTGGGCGATCCTGCGGACGCCCTGTCCGAGCGCGTCCTGAACCAGGACGAGATCGACAGCCTGCTGGGCTTCGATCTCGGCGACGACGACGGGTCGGAAAAGTCCGGCATTCGCGCCATCATCAACTCGGCGCTCGTCTCATACGAACGCCTGCCGATGCTGGAAATCGTGTTCGACCGCCTGGTGCGGTTGATGACGACCAGCTTGCGCAACTTCACCTCGGACAACGTCGAGGTGTCGCTGGACAACATCTCGTCGATCCGGTTCGGCGACTATCTGAACTCCATCCCTCTGCCGGCCATCCTGGCGGTGTTTCGGGCCGAGGAACTGGACAACTACGGCCTGCTGACCGTCGATTCCAACCTGATCTATTCGATCGTCGACGTGCTGCTGGGCGGCCGTCGCGGCACGGCGGCCCTGCGGATCGAGGGGCGGCCCTACACCACCATCGAACGGGTGCTGGTGCAGCGGATGGTGGAGGTGGTGCTGAACGACGCCCGCCAGGCGTTCGAGCCCTTGACCCCGGTCACCTTCAATCTGGACCGGCTGGAGACCAATCCGCGCTTCGCCGCCATTGCGCGCCCGGCCAACGCCGCCATCCTGATCAAGCTGCGGATCGACATGGAGGATCGCGGCGGACGGATCGAACTGCTCCTGCCCTATGCGACGCTGGAGCCGATCCGCAAGATGCTGCTGCAGCAGTTCATGGGTGAGAAGTTCGGCCGCGACAACATCTGGGAAGGCCACTTGGCCACCGAAATCTGGACCACCGAAACCGAGGTGCGGGCGGTGCTGGACGAGCAGGTCATGCCCCTGTCCAGCGTCTTGAACCTGAAGGTCGGGGACACGATGATGCTGAACGCCACGCCGGATTCGGAGGTTTCGATCCGTGCGGGCTCCATCCCCCTGACGACCGGCCGCATGGGCCGAAAGGGACAACATATCGCCGTGCGCGTCGAAGGGCCGATCAGCCCGGAATCCGCGGCGAGAATAAAGGGCGCGCGCTGATGGCTGGAATGATCATGGACGCCGTCCTGATGCTGCTGCTGGTCGCGGCGGTCGGCTACGGGATCAAGCTGGAGCGCAAGCTGGCGGCCCTTCGCACCGGGCAGATCGCCTTCGCCCAGGCGGTGACCGAGCTGAACGCCGCCGCCGGCCGCGCCGAGGCGGCCCTGGCCAATCTGCGCGCTTCGGGCCAGGAGACGGATCTGCTGCACGACCGGATCATCAAGGCGCGCGAGGTCAAGCAGCAGCTGGAGGTTCTGATCGCGCGGGCCCCGACCGCGACGAGCCGGAGCCGGGAAGAGGAGGCGGTCGCCCGTCCCGAACCGGTTCGTTCGGCCGCGATCGCCCCTTCGCCGGCCGCCCTGGTCAATGACGACGACGAGCGCGCCCGCCGCATGGCCGCCCTGGCCGAACGCATCCAGGGCATGACCCCGACCGTCGCGAGCGCCGCGACGGGCCGGGCGCCGGCCGGGCGCGACAATGTCGCCGCCATCGTCCAGGCCCTGACCGCCGTCGGCTCCGCTAACCAAACCGCAAAACAAAGCCTCAACGCCGCGCGTCGTAATCTGGACGACGACCTGTTCGCCGCCTGAGTTCGGAACTTTCTTTCATGGCCCGCATCCCCCGCCTTCTCCCCCTGATCGCCGTCGCCATCGGCGGGGTCGTCGCCGTGCGCGCCGTCGGCGTCGCGCCGGGCCTGTTCGAAGGCGCCAAGGCCTGGGCCGAGGAGGCTGCGCCGGCCGCCGCCGCTGCGGCGCCCAAGCCCGCCCCGGCCGGCACCTGCGCGCTCTCGCCCGAACAGCTGGCGCAGCAGGCCGGCATTTCTCCGGCCGAGCTGAAGATCATCCAGTCCCTGTCGGCGCGCCGAACCGAGCTGGACGCGCGGGATCAGGACTTCGCCACCACCCTGCCGCTGATGGTCGCCGCCGAGCAGAAGCTGGACGCCAAGGTCAAGGCGCTGGAGGCGCTGAAGGCCGAGATGAAGCAGATGCTGGGCCAGGTCGACGAGCGCGAAAAGGCCGAGATCGACCGGCTGGTTCAGGTCTATTCGGCCATGCGGCCCAAGGACGCCGCCCCCGTCATGGCTTCGCTGGAGGATCGGGTGCGTCTGCCGGTCGCGGCGGCCATGCGGCCGCGCACCTTGGCGGCCGTCATGGCCCAGATGACGCCGGCCCAGGCCAAGGAGCTGACGGAGAAGATGGCCGCCCGCTTCCAGGCGCAGCAGATGGCGGCCCGCGCCGCCGCCGCCGAAGCGACCCCCGCCCCGGCCGCCGCCGCGCCCGCGACGCCGGGTTCTGGTCCGACGGCTGCGTCCCCGGCGCCGACGCCTGCTGCGGCGACCCCGGCGCGTCAGACCCCGCGTCCGGCCGCCCGCCGCCCGGCGAACCGTCCAGCCGCCCGCCCGACCGCGACCCCCGCCGCCGCTCCGGCCAGCGGTCCCCAAGCCTATCAGCCCTCGGCCGCCGACGCCCAGCCGCGCCAGACGGTGCAGTGACGTCCCTTGCGGATTCATCCTTAGTGGGATGACGGCGATCCGCTAACCCATTTGGGCGCATCCTCCCTTCACGCCCGATTTGGGGGCGAGGCATTGAGGATGGTCCGCCATGCTCGGGGAAGTCTTGTATATTGCGCACCGCCTTCGGCGCCCGCTGGCGCGCGGCCTGCTGACGGCGCCCCTGTGGCTGGCCATACCGCTGGCGCGGCTCTGGCTCGGGTTCTGAGCGGCGGTTTCGGTTGGCAGGGCGGCCGGGCGCGGCTATCACCGCGCCTTTCCGACCTACGAGCCCGCTGACCGACCATGTCCGACACGCCTCCCGACCGCCTCTCCGTCGACCCGTCCAGCCCCTATCACGACGCCGAGGCGTTGCAGCGCGGCGTCGGCGTCCGGTTCAAGGGCGAGGAAAAGACCAATGTCGAGGAATATTGCGTCTCCGAGGGCTGGGTGCGGCTGGCTCTGGGCAATCGCGTGGACCGCAAGGGCAAGGCCCTGACCGTCAAGTTGCAGGGGACGGTGGAACCCTATTTCCAGAACGGCTGACTCTTTCTAGGGTCGCGGCTTTCCAAGTGGAGCCGCGCCCATGTCCCTTCGTCTGCTGACCGCCAGCGCCCTTGCGCTGGGCCTTGTCGCCTTTGCGCCCCTGGCGTCGGCCCAGGACGCCGCGACGGTGGAGCGGGCGATCGCCATTCGCGACGCGGCCCTGCGCTCCAACATCGCCCTGGACTACGTCACCCAGCTGACGACCCGGTTCGGCGCGCGCCCGGCGGGATCGAAAGCCGAACAGGACGCCGCCGCCTGGGCCGCCGACTATCTGCGCGCCCACGGCTTCCAGAACGTCCGCATCGAAGAGTTTCCTCTGGTCGGGTGGGAGCGGGGCGAAAGCTCCGCCGCCATTGTCGGCGACCACGCCCAGGCCCTGGTCGCCGCCGCGCTGGGCCATTCGCCAGCCACCCCCACAGGCGGAGTCGAGGCCGAGATCGTCCGTTTCGCCTCGATGGAAGACCTTCAGGCCGCGCCGGACGCCGCTGTGCGGGGCAAGATCGTCTATGTCGATTTGGGCCAGATGCATCCGATGCAGGACGGCTCGGGCTATGGTCCCCAGACCCGCGTGCGCGGGGCCGGGCCGGGCGTCGCCGCAGCCAAGGGGGCGGCGGCCTTCGTGATGCGCTCGGTCGGGTCCGACGAGGACCGGATGCCGCACACCGGCACCACCCGCTATGTAGACGGCAAGCCGACCATCCCCGCCTTCGCCCTGTCGGCGCCGGACGCCGACCAGGTCAGCCGCCTGGTCGCCCTGGGCGAGCCGGTGCGGATGCGCCTGACCTCGACGGCCCATACCTATGAGACCCACAGCCAGAACGTGATCGGCGACCTGCCCGGCGCCAGCCGTCCGGACGAGATCATCGTCCTGGGCTCGCACATGGACAGCTGGGATCTGGGCACCGGCGCGATCGACGACGGAGCGGGCGGCGCCATTACGGTGGCCGCAGCCAAGGCCATCGCCGACAGCGGCCGTCGCCCGGCGCGCACCCTGCGCGTCATCTTCTATGGTTCCGAAGAGGTGGCCCAGCCGACGCCCCGGACCGGCAACGGCGGCGGCGTCTACGCCCGCAACCAAGGCGCCGCCCTGGACAAGCACATCATCGCCGGCGAGAGCGACTTCGGCGCCGACCGGGTCTATGCGCTGCGGCTGCCGGCCGGCGCGCAAGGCTCCGACTTCCAGAAGGCCGCCACGCGCGTCCTCTATCCGATCGGCGTCCTGGCCTCGGACCGCGTCGAGACCGAGGGCGGGGTCGATGTCGGGCCTATGGGGCCGTTGGGCGTGCCCTTCTTCGGCCTGGCCCAGGACGGAACCCGCTATTTCGACCTGCACCACACGGCCAACGACACCCTGGACAAGATCGACCCGGCCCAACTGAGCCAGAACGTCGCCGCCTGGGCGGGGCTGCTGTGGCTGATCGCCGATTCGGACGTCGATTTCCGCGCCATGCGCCCCGCCGCCCCGGCCACGCCTGCGCGCTGAGCCGCTTGGCCCCGGCCGCCGGTTCTGGCTATAGAGCCGGACCGGCTCGCGGGCGTGGCGAAACTGGTAGACGCAGCAGACTTAAAACCCACTACCGTAGATTTACGTATCTAAATCAATGGGTTAGGAGGGGTAGAGACTTGCACATGCCTTACACAGTTGCCGTGAGCGGCAAGGAGGTCATGTGTCGGAGTCTCACTCCCTCATGGATGGAAAGCTCCATGTGTACCGTCGCGAGAACAGCCGCTTCTGGCAGTGCGCGACGTACCTGAGCGGTCGCAACTATCGTCAGTCGACGAAGGAAACGAACATCGCCTACGCGCGAGAGTTCGCCCGAGACTGGTATCTCGATCGCGTAGCCGAGGACCGGTTGCGGAGGCACGGCGTGTTGCCGACGGCTCCAAATTCGATGGTCATAATTCCGGAGCGGATCGCCCCGCGCCGAAGCGGCGAGAAGACATTCCGCGAGGCTGCCGCGGCGTTCGAGAAGGAGTACGCGGCGATGACGCTGGGCGAGCGCAACGCTCAGTACGTCGCGAGCAAGGGTAGGGTGATCCGGCTCTACCTGAACCCGTTCTTCGGCGACCTGCCGATCTCCGAGGTCTCTGCAGGTCGGATTCAGGACTATCGGCTTCAGCGGGTTACACCTCCCGAGGAGCCACAGCGGGTGCGCTTCGTCTCAGACGGTCGGGAGCGGATCGGCAAGGCCAAGGCTTGGAAGCGTCCGAGCCGGCAGACGCTCCACAACGAGATGGTCTGCCTCCGACAGATCCTGAAGAGCGCCAACCGCAAGGGTTGGATTTCGGCCCTCCCCGATATGAGCAACCCCTATCGGTCGTCCGGGAAGATCAGCCATCGGGCCTGGTTCTCCCCCGAGGAATACAAGCGGCTCTACGAAGCGACGCGGGAGAGGGCAAAGAACCCGAAAAAGGAACGGTGGCGCGAGGAGTGCGAGCAGTTCCACGACTTCGTCCTGTTCATGGTCAACACCGGCCTTCGTCCCGACGAGGCGCAGCGTCTTGAGTTCAGGGACGTCTCCATCGTCGAGGACGAGGCCACCGGCGAACGGATCCTGGAGATCGAAGTCCGGGGAAAGCGGGGCGTCGGGTACTGCAAGAGCATGCCGGGCGCCGTGCGTCCCTTCGAGCGGGTCCTGAAGCGCAAGAACGGCCAGCCGACCGATCTGGTTTTCGGACTGGTCCAGCGCGAGCTCCTGAACGCCATCCTGGACGAACTCGGGCTCAAGAAGGACCGGGACGGCAAGCCGCGAACTGCCTACAGCCTGCGGCACACCTACATCTCGATGCGACTAATGGAGGGGGCGGACATCTACCAGGTCGCCAAGAACTGCCGGACCAGCGTGGAGATGATCGAGAAATACTACGCCTCGCACATCAAGAACGTGCTCGACGCCTCGGCGATCAACGTCCGCAAGGCGAAGCCGGCCAAAAGGGCGGGCAGGGACGGCTCAGGCGGCGAACGTCGACTGACCTCGCCTTGGCGATAGCGGCCGAACGCGGCTATAGAGCCGGTTCGGCTCGCGGGCGTGGCGAAACTGGTAGACGCAACGGACTTAAGCTGAGGATTGAGTGCGCCGGGGGAAATCCCGGACGTAGAACCGCTCAAAGTCGGGGAACCCTGTCAAATGGCGATCCCGAGCCAAGCCCGTCTCTCGACGGGAAGGTGTAGAGACTAGACGGGCGGCGTCTAAGGCCTTCGGGCTATGACGAAGGGATAGTCCAGACCACGAACGCCCTCGGGCGGCGGCGAAAGTCGAAGTGGTATGAAAATCCGTCGGGCTTTGCCCATGCCGGTTCGACCCCGGCCGCCCGCACCAACCCGAATTCGATGAACGCTGCGCCTTGAACTGGTGGTGTCCGGTTCCGATGTCTCAGGCCCCCCTGAGAACGGAGAATAAGAAACCATGGGAGAAGCCCGCACGCCGCTGTTCGCCTACGTCGATGAATCCGGAAACACCGGAAGGAACATCTTCGACACGGCGCAGCCCGATTATTACACCGCCGCCCTGGTCAGCCGGGGCGACTTCGACCGGAACTACGGCGACAAGGTCCGGGCCATCGCCGGGAAGGTCGGCGCTACCGCCATCCACGCGAACGAGCTCGGTCTCGGGCGACTGGAAACGATCGCTGACGACCTGCTCCGGTTGCTGCATCGCGCCGGAGCGACCTTCTTCGTCTCGAGGGTCGAGAAGAAGTACCTGCTGGCGACCAAGATGTTCGACACCCTGTTCGATTCCGGGGAGAACGCCGCCGTCCCGTGGCACGCCTATAATCTGAAGCCGCTCAAGATCATCGGAGCGTTCAAGCTCGCCGGCGTCATCACCGATGATATCGCCCGGGATTTCTGGAAGTGCCTGCTGATGCCCAAGGAAGCGGACGCGCGCGCAGCGCTTCCGCCGATCTGCGAGGCGATCAAGGCCCGGCTCGACATCCTGCCCGATGCGCGTTCGCGCGAGTTGCTGGGGCAGGGGCTGGACTGGATCATCGCTCACCCGGAGTGCGTCCAGTTCGCCACCGAGCAGAAGCTCGCCAAACAAGGCCACTTCCCCAATCTGGTGGCCTTCGCGAACCTTCTGGAAGGGCTCCAGTCCATGTCCAGCCGCCTGAACAAGAAGATCGCGTCGATCATCCACGATGAGCAGAACGAGTTCGGCCGTACGCTGAGCTCCTGGCACGGTCTGTTTTCCAACGCCTCGCCGGATGTCATCGAATGGGCTGGCGAGCGATACTCCCTGCAGCGGGCTCCGGGCAGTCTCTTCGTCATGAAGCCCGACGATCAGAGCGCCGGCATCCAGATGGCTGACGTCGCGCTCTGGCTTTACGGTCAGTGGCTGAAGGGGAAGGACCTGCCGGAGAACTGCGAGCGTCTGCTGCTCTTTATCCTCGCCAACGGCTGGCACAACGACTTCTCCTTCAAGGGGGTCGAACACTCGCTGCTCAATCAGTTCGGAGAGGTGATGTTCGGCGACATGCCTGAAGAGAAGCTGGAAGCGGGTCGAGCGCTTGTGAAGATGAGCGAAGAACGTCGCGTCGCGTCGATGGAACAGTACGAAATCGACGGACTGCCGCCGTTCATGCGAACTCCGCCGCCAGGCGTTGGCACGGCCGGGCCGGCGGCGCCGCTGGCTCAAGGTTAGCACCCTTCGCAAGGTCGGGGTCGGTCGGCTTCCGGATGAAGCCGTCGACCCCAGACGCCACGTCGAAAGCAGTTCGTCCGAACGTCGTCCTGCATCGCGCGGGGGAGGACGCCGCCGCCGACTCCGCCTAGTCGCAGGTCATGACCCACGACGAACTCGACCAGGCCCTCGACCGCATGTTCGCCGAGGCGGCTTCGCCAGACCAGCAGCCCGGTGCCGTGACGGTGCAGACGGACGACTGGCTGGGCCCTCTGTCGACGGTCAAGGCGACCTGCGCCACCCTGCATGACGGGCTTCGGTACCGCGAGATCCGGATCCTCGTGTCGTCGCACTTCGAGACGAAGCTGCTTTCGCGGGCGGAGGCCGGGGAGAGAGGCGACCCCTATCGCGATCTCAGGCCGCGCACGCCGGAGGACTCGCGCGCTCCCGCCTAGTGAATCGAGGCCGGGGCGGGGGCGCCGCTTTCGGAGCTCATGACGAGACTGTCGACCATCAGATCGATCTCCGCATGGAGCTCGCTGACATCCTGGCCTTCGAACCGCGCCTGGGCGGCTTCGCGCCAGGCGATCCGAAGCAGGTCGCGGGCGGCCTCGGGAGCGAGATCGTCAAGATAGATCAGGCCGCGTTCGGCCAGGATCCGGCGCGCGACCTCGCCCGCCCGTTCCGCCAGCTCGTCATAGAGGGCCGTTTCCTCGGCGGTGAACTCATCGGCCACGGCGATCCTTTCGGGACGGCGAATGGGGGACGGGCCTGGAACTTCTGTGAGGAAGCCCGGGGTTTCAGAACCGGCCGCCGCCGACGTCAGGGACGTCCCCCGGCTCCCGGTCGGTCCCTATCGTTCCGGAACCCGTCAGCGGCCAGCCTACAGGCTCGCCGCCCCGGCGCAATCGACGCGGATCGCCGCGAATGACGCATCGCGGGAATCGGTTCGATGCGATAGGCGAGACCGCCGGACCGCGACCGACCTTGCGCCCGGCAGCGGTCCCGCGCCGACCCGCCGTCGGCCGGGCCGCACCCTTCACCGCGAGGCCCCCGTCATGAAATCCCTGATCGCCCTCACCCTCTCGGCCGCCCTCCTGTCGGGCTGCATCGGCATGACGCCGCCCCGCGACGGCGGTAGCCTCAAGATCGCCAGCTGGAATATGGAGCATCTGGCCGAACGGGACGGGGAGGGCTGCAGCCCACGCACCGGGGCGGACTACGCCCGTCTGCGGGCGCACGCCTCGGCCCTCGGGGCCGACGTGATCGCCTTCCAGGAGGTGCAGAACCGGGCCGCCGCGGAGCGGGTGTTCGACCCGGCGCTCTACGACGTGGTCATGTCCGGCCGTCCGGCCAGCACGCGCAGCGGCGAGTGCCGCGGGCGTCCGGGACTTTACATTCAGAATCAGGCCGTCGGCTTCGCCATCCGCAAGGGCGTGCCCTGGACTCGCAACCCCGACCTGAGCGCCCTGGCCCTTGGTAACCCCGATCTGCGCTGGGGCGTGGATGTGACCGTGTCGCGCGGACGGCCGGTCCGGCTCCTGGCGGTGCATCTGAAGTCTGGCTGCAACTCCGGCCGCGAGCCGACCGACCCTGACTGCCCCGTGCTCTTCGACCAGCTGCCGGTGCTGGAAGGATGGACCGAGGCGCGCGCTCGCGAGGGGACGGCCTTCGTCGTGCTGGGTGACTGGAACCGTCGTCTCGCCAGCCGCAACGACGCCTTCCTGGCGGACCTGAACGACGGCGACCCCGAGGGTTCGACCCTGAACCTGACCTCGGGCGACCGGTCGGCGGGCTGCAAGGCGCGGTATCGCGAATACATCGACTTCATCGCCACGGGCGTCGCCGCGACCGCCCGGATCGAGCCGGGGTCCTTCGAGGAATATGTCTACGGTGGTGTGCCCGAGGCCGAGCACCCGTCGGACCACTGTCCGATCTCGGTGCGGATCGCGGGCTGACACACGGGTAGCACGTCCTGAACGCTCGCCGCCGCCTGCTGACAATCAGATCCTCAGCTTCGACCAATCCACCTTGCCCAGATCGTTGTCGAACCAACTCAGCTCGACGCCGAGAGGCAGCGACTGACCATCCTGGAGCAGAACGTGCTCCGGCACGTCGGTGGCCAGGACAGTTTTGGTAAGATGGTTGTCAGCCTGATCGTGCGCGTCGCGTAGGCCGATTGCGACGCTGTTGATCTGAGCCGGCGTGGATCCGGCGACCAAAAAGTGCTGACGGGGGAGTTGAGCGCCCGCTGCGGTCAGAATGATCCGGGCGTAGCAGGCGGGTCGGGCGGGGGATGCAGCGGTGGTCATCTAGGCACTCCGTGTGGGCCGCAATCGGCGAAGGGACATCACCCTAACCGCTGATTCGGCTGGCCGAACCGCGATCGCATGCCTCTGAAGATCTAAGGGCTCCGCCCTCGCGCGGGCCAGGGTGAAGCGGCTTCGCCGCCGGATCGGCCGGTCTCCCCGGCCTTCCGCGCCGGCGTCGGGCGCGATGTCCGCGATCGATACGAGGCTTGTGCAGGCCGGGCGATCCCCCTCCGGCCGATCCGCCCTGGCCCTTGCTACCCCGGTCTCGCCGACGGGCAGGGTTTCAGGCGCGCGTTTCGCGTGCCTGCAACCCTTGCCCAAAGGAGGCAGACATGACTGCTCAATCCACCCAAGCCCGTATCCCTGCGGCGGCTGGCGCCGCCGCGACCGGAGCGGATCAGGAGCCGGTTCACGGTGCGGAGATCGTGGTTCCGCTGAACCGGTTGAAGGCGTCCCCGAAGAACGCCCGGAAGGTGCCGCACAGCGCGGCGACCATCGAGGCGTTCGCCGCCTCCATCAAGGTCAAGGGGGTGTTGCAGCCGCCCGTGGTCGAGATCGAACGCGGCGAGGACGGCGCCGCCACCGGCAATTACCTCGTAACCATCGGGGAGGGGCGCCGTCAGGGCCTGAGGCTCTTGGCCAAGCGCAAGCAGATCAAGCGGACCCATCCGGTCAAGGTTGTCGTGGATACCGAGAATGACGCCCATGAAATCAGCCTCGACGAAAACACCACCCGCGAGGCCATGCACCCCGCCGACCAGTTCGAGGCGTTCAAGCGGCTGGCGGACGAGAAGGGCTATGGCGCCGAGGAGATCGGCGCCCGGTTCGGCGTCACGGCGACCGTAGTGCGTCAACGTCTGCGGCTCGGGGCGGCGGCCCCGGAGCTGATGGCGGCCTATCGGGAGGGGGCGCTGGCGCTTGATCAGTTGATGGCCTTCTGCGTCAGCGGCGATCAGGACCGGCAGCGTCAGGTGTTCGAGCAGTTGGGCGAGTACCGTCCCGTCCACGCCATTCGCCGGGCCATGACCGAGGCCAAGGTCAGGGCGGACGACCGCCGCGCCGTCTTCGTCGGCGTCGAGGCGTATGAGGCCGAGGGCGGTTCGGTGCTGCGCGACCTGTTCACCGAGGACGGCGGCGGTTGGCTGGAAGACCCGGCCCTGCTGGACCGGATGGTGGGCGACAAGCTCACCGCTCTGGCCGACGAGGCGCGCCAGCGCGAGGACTGGAAATGGGCCGAGGCCGCGTCCGACTATGTCGCCGTCAACGCCCTGGGCCGGGTCTATCCGGTCGAAGTCGTCCGCTCCGAGGACGATGCGGCGCAGATCGCCGCCCTGTCCGAGGAATATGACGCCCTCGTCTCCGAGGCCGGGCCGGAAGGGCTGACGCCCGAAGCCGACGCCCGACTGGAAGAGATCGACAAGGCCCTGCAAGCCTTCGGTCCGGACTTCGACTATCCCGCCGAGGTCAAGGCGCGGGCCGGGGTCATGGTCCTGTTGGGACATGACGGGCTGGCCCGGTTCGAGCGGGGTCTGGTCAGGGCCGAAGATGCGGTCAGCGACCGCGCGCCCGATCCGGACGCCCCGGAAAGCTGGTCTGAGCCGGAGACGCAGGACGACGAAACGGCGCCGCCCGCGCCGGACGCCGAGGCCGACGAGGGACCGGCGCCCCTGTCCGAACGGCTGGTGATCGACCTCACCGCCCATCGGACCATGGGGCTGCGCGATGCGGTTCAGGCCGATGAAAACATCGCCCTGACGGTGGTGGTCCATGCGCTGGCCTTGCAGGTCTTCTACCCGGCGTGGGGGACGTGGACGCCCCTGCAACTGCGTCTGAGCGTGACCGGTCTGGAGCGGCTGGCGCCAGGCGTCAGCGACAGCCCGGCCGGGCGGCGGGTGGCCGACCGGCTGGAGGCGTGGGGCGCCCGTCTGCCGGAAGAGGCGCGAGACCTCTGGGCCGTGCTGATGACCCTGCCGCCGTCGGACCTTCTGGACCTGATGGCCTGTTGCGCGGGCGTCGGTCTCTACGCTGTGCGTGACCCCCACGACCGCAAGCCGGACGCCTTGGCCCATGCCGAGACGCTGGCGACCGCCACCGGTCTGGACATGACCGGGACGTGGACGGCCACCGCCGCCAGCTATTTCTCCCGCGTGTCCAAGGCGCGGGTGCTGGAGGCGGTGACCGAGGCGACCACGCCCGAGGAAGCCGGGCGGATAGCAGGGTTCAAGAAGGGCGATATGGCCGAGGCCGCCGAGCGGCTGGTGGAGGGCAAGGGCTGGCTCCCGTCGGTGCTGCGCACCGTCTCGGATGCGGCGGAACCGGAGACCCCGGAGCCGCAAGGCGAGGCGACCGAGCCGCCCGCCGCCGATGACGACGCCTATCGGTTCGCCGCCGAATAGACGGCGTCAGGGCCGAAAACTCGCCGCGCGCCCTTTGGGGGCGCGCGGCTTTTTGTCTCTGGGCAAGGCGCCGATGCGCGGTGTCGCGCTTCGGCATAACGCTGTAAGTCCAATGGCGGGGGGACGGACCTATGGACCGGAACTCGGGCGACCCTTTCCGAACCGACCGGCTCCGGGTCGGGTCGCCCACGGCTCCCGATCAAGGTATGACCTGCGCATGAAGCCCAGCAAGTTCATCGCGCATCAGGAACGACGACTGAAACGCGCGCTGAGCGACGACGAGCGCGACGCCGTCGAACAGGCCCGCGAGGATACGACCACGGGCCAGTCCGACACGGTCAAGTCGATGTGGAAGGCGCTGGACGACGCGCCTGAACCCGATCCCGAGAACCCGCGCGAGAAACCGTCGCACCAGCGTTAGGGGGCATGGCGGGAGCTAGGCCGCTCTGATCTGCGGCCACAGCGAACCGTACTTTCGCGCCTCCTGTTTGCGGCGTCGGTCCTGCGCCCGTGCGCCGTTGGGCCGACAGGCGATGTCCAGCTCAAGCAGGTGAGACTGGGACATGTTGAAGGTGACGTTCGGCCACTCGTTGCCGTCCCGGTCGTGAGCCGTCCGGTATCGGAAACCAAGATGGACGGCCGCCACGATCAGAGGGCCGTTCGCGACGTAGTCCGGGCCCAAGGGCGCGCCGTCCGGGAAGGTGCAGGCGAAGTTTTCCGCGATGTGTTTCAGGCGATAGCTGTCGGTGTCGGGGCGGATGGTTTTCGTCGCGGGCACCGACGCCAGCATGGCGAGCGCGCGCAGCACATGGTCGGCGACGGCGATGTCTTTCAGCTCCTCGCAATACGCCTGGACCCGATCATAGTGCTCATAGGGCGTCTCCCAGCGGCCATCGGTTCGGCGTTCGGGCCGCCCGAACCCCCATCCCCATTTGTGGAGACGATCGTCTCGGTCCATGGCCGTGAGTGTGATCGCATGCCCTGCGGCGCGCAGCAGCATCGACGCCGGCGCATCGAAGCCGCGTTCGGCCAGGTAGCGGCCGAAAGACTCCGGATCGATCCGTCGAGAACCGCACCCGTCAATGCGAGCGCGCAACTCGGCGTTGGAGTGAAATCCCAGTCCACGCGCCAGCGCTTCGACGCGATGCGAGGATTTGATTTCGGGAGCGGTCTGTCGAAGTCCGGCCTTGAGGCGCTCAAGGGTGACAGGATTCAGAGTGATGTCGAGTTCGACCATGGCGTTTGCCTCAGTGGGTGCGCAGGTCGCCGATTACGCTGCGGCACACGAGGAAAACGTGGGGCCGAGGAAGGGATTGCAAGCCACGAGACGTTTGACCCGGCGACAGGTCACAGGCGCCTAACCCGACGCCCAAGATGCCGTGAGTCGCAGGATGCGCAAGGAGGGGCACGATCGGGCCGACTGGCATCCTGATCGCCATGCGTTCGTCGATGGCGCTTTCCCGGGAAGCCTGGTCATGGACCTCGGGAAGCTGTGCCGGGCGAGGCTCGCCGCGGCGTCGCCTCAGGGCATCCGGCGTTGCAGGCCTTCCAGCAGATAGGCGACGAGCAGGGTGAGGCCTCGCCGCTCCACGCAGAATTTGCGCCGCTCGTTCACGGCGTCGAGCAGGTCCTGCCACTCCCCGAGAAGTTCCGCCTCCTGCGCCGGATCCAGCAGGCTCAGGTCGATGTCCTGACCGAGGCGACGACGCAGATAGTCGAAGACGGTTCCGTTCCTGATCTCCTCCTTGACCTCATCGATCATGATGTCGTCGTAGCGACCGGAGTCCATCGCCCCGTTCAGATAGAAGGCAATGAAGGTCAGGATGGATGGGGACATGAGCGCTCCTTGTCAGGCGGAACGCCACGTTGCCCGCTCGGTGCGATCGCTGCAAGCCGACCACCTTGGGGCGCCGTGGTGCATCGCGCCCTCAACCCCCGCTTGTGGACTCGCCGAAGATGCGGATAGCTGCGCGTCGGGAGGCGCGTATGGGACATTTTTTGCATCGATCGGAGTGCCGGTCCTGGATCTATCCGTGGCGATGTCCGGACTGCGCCTCGGCGATCTATGTCTATCAATGCAGTTGCGGCAGCGGCGTCTTCTTCGAAACCAATCAGCCGCCGTGGCCGCGACACGACTGCACCGCCGCGATCGTCGGCGCTTCAATGGCGGGCGCGGGCGGCTGGCTGAAAGCCGGCCTCGATCCTTCGACCGGAAAGGGACAGCCTCTTGCGGCCCTCAAAGGCTTTGTGGCCATCGGCACGGGCGCACCGACGCCAGAGGCGCCCGCCCACATCGTCGCGCCGGCGCACCAGCTTGTCGGGGTCAAGGCGATGGACCCGATGCCGGGTGAGCACGAGAGCTTCATCGGCGTCGTGCGCGATCTGAAGGCCGACACGACCCGGATCAAGGAGCTCTACGCGGATCTCGGCGACCTTGGACGCAAGCTCCTGGACCTGCCTGCGCGCGGCGCCGCCCGGCAGATCACCATCGAGAAGAATGATCTCGACCCTATCGAAAGCTACACGGCCGTGGCCCCGGTCGATCTTCTTCAAGGCGTCGGCGTCGGCGAGATGGTCTGGGTTGAACTGTCGGCCCGCCACGGCGCGGATCGGTCGGCCTGGGTAGTGGTCAGTCTCGGCGCGCTGGGCTGACGGGGTCACCCTCGATCGCTCCCGTTCGCACTTTCGCGTCAGACCGAGCGGAGCCCTCGGTCCTCGTAAACCGAGCGGGGCGGATCGCGGAGGGCGCTCAGCCAGGCTGGGACCTCAGCGCGCGTCTCGCCATTAAAGCCTTCGACGAAGACGCTGCAGAAGGCGAGGGCGGCGTCCCTCGCCGTCATCACTGCGGGAATGCGGTGGCTCGCTGCAACCGCGTCGCCCGCCACGCCGGACCAACCCGTCACGCGCTCCTGATGCTTGATCATGATCATCTGGACGATCCAGAGAAAGTCAGTCCGTTTGTCACTCATGGCGCGGCCTCATGCGAAGACTGCCGGGGCGGGCCGCTGTTGGGCGGGCCTGTCGGCTAACATTGCTCTCTTATAGCCGGTGCTGTGATGGAGTCCCACGTGCGCAGCAACGGCCAGCACGTCAGCTGGTACAGCAGCCAGCAAGCGTAAACGGCCTCGGTCGTATGGCATCCCCCAGTGCCGATCCGTCCATGGGCCACCGCATGGCGCAGGGCCGACCCAGCCCGGAAGTCGAACAGGAGCTCAAGCTCCAGAACGGTGGCCGGCGGCAGGATGGCTTCCAGCTGAGGGCGCAGTCTGCCCAACATCGCCGACAGAGACACATTCTCCTCCGTCATGTCGTCGAAATCGACGACCGGGTCATGGCCCGCAACCCGGAGCACATGGCGCAGGCACGGCTCCAGTTGCGGAACGAGCAGATGGACCGCTGACTGATCGTCACCCTGCAGAAGGCGGGTAAAGCCCAGCGCCATGAGACCTCGCTGCTCCCAGCGCACGAACGGGGAGCGGGACACGATCGCCGCAAGATGCCGTTCGTGGATGTTGTGCCGTTGGGAGAGGGTCAGCCGGGCCGGGTCGAAGCTCCCCTCGACGATGATCTGCCGACGAAATCGCTCGGATTCGTTGATCCTCTGCTTCAGCCAATCCTCGTCGGGATCTTCCCGATCTCCGGATGGCGTGTTCGCGGCGGTTCGTCCGTCTTCGTCGGAGTGCCGGGTTCCCATCATGGCGCCGAGCGGGAACTGATCGAGCGAGGCCAGTGCGTCCTCGCGAAGCGTCTCGACGGGCTGGGACCGTCCGATGCAGGCCAAGGCCTTCAATGCCGCCGGGAGATCCAGCTGCGCGAAGGTCTCGAACGCCTCCCGTCGCTCTTCGCCGAGGTCGAGCGGAACGGTCATCATGACGAACTCGGACAGGGCGTCTTCCTGAAGATCACGCAAGTCCCGCCGGAGCGAACGGCGCCACTCATCCTGTCCCTTTATGCCGCGCAGGGCGTGCAGGGCGGACTGCACCCAATGCGCCTTGGCGCCGGAGGTGCTGACCTGGTCCACCATCTTCAGGATTGTGCTGACCCTCTCGACCTGACACCGCCTGCTGGCGTCCTCGTCTCGGGCTTGCAGATGAAGGTGCGCAGCGTGTCCCAACAACTGCGCGGAGGCCAAGGGGTCGAACCGATCCGGAGCGTCGCGAGCGACGGCCTCCAGGTCGGCGGCGACGTCGAGGGCCGGGACCAGATCGTAGTAGCGCGCAAGTTCCGCCGCCGAACCGAAGACAGTGACCGCGCGGTCGGTCACCGCTCTACAATAGAGGCGCAAAAAGGCGTCACGCGCGGCCGGGTCGGTTTTCTTCTTGCCGGTCAGCCTGAGCGCAAGCTGCAGGGCGCGTTGGGCGAACCCCAGCGCTTCAAACGAAGCGCCCTCGACTTCGCCGTATCGCGGTCTGGCGCGACCATCGAGCAGCCGATCCAGGCTATCGACATAGGCGTCGATCGCGCAGCGTCCCGCTGCCCCGCGATGGCGCTCATTGGTCCAGGCGATATCGGCCAGTCGAGCCTTCAGCCCGGGATGATCGAGTTGAGCCGCCAGGGTTTCGAAAGCCTCGGCCTGAGGGAGGAAGTCCTCGATCACGGGCATCCGCCAGCCGTCGCCCATATACCGCGGCCCCCAGGGTGATCCCTGGTCGGCGGGGCGGAGCAAAAGTCCAACGGCGCCGGACAGCCAGAACCACCCGAAGGCCAGCTTCCCTTCGCTCGCTCGCGCGCGCACCATGAATCGTTGCTCGAACACGCCAGCATCGACGTGCGAATGGTCCGCCGTTTCGGCGTTTATCGCTTCGACATCGAAGCCGACGATCGCCATGGTCGGCGGCGGCCAGTTCAAGCCTTCGGCAGAGGTCGTGGACATGGTCGTGGACGGCGGCGCTAGGTCTCGCCCGAACCCCCAGCCCGCAGCTCAGCGAGCCGGCGATCGGAGGCTTCGGCCACAATCTGGCGGAGCAACTCGATGCGCTCTCCGAGATAGGCGAGCTCCTCCTCCGTGATGCGGTAGTGGCGCGAGTAGCGAGCCTTCACATAGGCCGCGCGCAACAGTTCGAAGCAGCGCTTCTGGAACTTGGTCTCCTGCGGCCACACCTCGCGCAGGCGGGGTTCCAGCGGCTCCGTGATCTTCCGGAGATGGACGAGGTTGTGGCTGCGAGGCGCATAGAGCGTCAGGACGAGCAGCAAGCCCTGATACAGGGACTCGGTCGCTTGATGCAGATTGAACGCTGCGAGCTTTAGCTCGTGATCGTCGATGCAGAACCGCGCGATTTTCGTGAAGCCGTTCGAAGCTGCTTTCCACTCCTCGACGTACTCCATCGTCTCTTCCAGTGCGGTCGCTGGCGGAAGAGGCTGCGGGTCCGACAGCTTCACGCCGGGCGTATCCTTCAGGACGACGCCCTCGCGGACGATGTCGATGAAGAACGGACGGCCGTGCTCCAGCTTGAAGTTCACGTCGTCGAGGCTGTGAACGATGAGCTCGGTGGAGGTGCGCATGGCGCCGAGCGTCCACTGCTCCATCAGCTCCTCGTTGACCTTCTCCCAGAACTCGATGTCCGTGAGGTCCTCGTGATCGACGATGACCAGCAGATCGAAATCCGAGAAGTAACGGCTGATCGGATCGTGGACCCAGTCGCCTCGTGCGTAGCTCCCGTAGAGGATGATCTTCAGGATGCGACCGTTCTTCAGTCGGTCGGCCCGTCGCGTCGAGATTGCCTTGGCGAACCCCTCCTCGATGATGTCGACGTACCGTTCCAGCTCGCGCTGCTTGGTCGGCGACAGTTTGCGGAGAGGGCGTTTCATGGGGTGAGTCTCGGAAATGCCCGGCCTCGAAGCAAGGTCGAAAACATCGCATACCTGTCGCAGCGGCGATCGGGCATCAGAACAGGGGCTCGTGATCGACGTCGTCTCGCCGCAGGCCGTAACGCCGGATCAAAAGCGCTTCCAGCGCGTCCGGATCTCTCATTCGTCCGCCCTGCAAGCCCCACGAACCGACGTGGGCGCCGATGAACATCAGCCTGTTCACTCTGATGGCCTCTTCCGAAAAGGCCTCGGCGGACAGAGCTTCATCCGGTTCTTCAGGCCTGCTCAATTCGGCTTTCGCCTTCTCCATCACCTCGCGCGACGGTCTTCCCACCACATCGAACGAAAAGCGGGCGTTCAAGGCGATGTTCGCCAGGATGCTCAGGATTTCCCAGTCCTTGAGTCCCTCGTCGCGCATCGCCGCGAGGCGGGCGCGCACATCCGGATCCGCTAGAATTACTGGGAGGGTGTGCCGGAGATAGGCGAACGAGCGATCGTACCGCTGCTCAATCGACACTGCGGCTTCATCCGCATCGTATCCTGGCCCGGGGCCCGTCGGCCCCGACAGCGCCTCGATCTTTCTGAGCTCAAAGACGCGTTCGGGCTCGATGGCCGGCAACGCCTGGCGGATCGCCTCGCCGAACGCCTCCTCAGAGATCAGGTCTCGGTAGAGTTCCGGGTAAGGGCGAGCGGTGAAGAGCTCGCCGGCGAGCGCTTCCATCTGGTCGCTCAGTGCTTCGGCCGCTTCCGTCGGCGGCAACAGCGACAGGGCTCCGAGGATCGGAGCGAGGACGCCTTGGATCATCGGCCATGGGTCTAGCGGGCCCCCAGATGGAAGGGTGAGGCTGAAGGTGCGTATTGTGGTCGGCGTGCTGGGTTCGACTTCCTCGAACGCAGGCTCCGCGCGTGTCGGATCCACCCGCACATCGATATGCACTTCACCCGGAAGGGTCACCAGATCGACCCGGAGCAGGATGACGGCGAAAAGCTGGAGGCTGGCTATAACCTGTTCGGCCTCGGGCACGACGGCGTAGCGGTTCTCGAACACGCACGTCCAATCGATATCCATCGCGCGCCAGCGAACGGTTCGTTTGGGGCCAAAATCACTGAACGGACGATCAAGGAAAGCCTCCTGGAGACGCTCCCACAGTTCATCCGGGTTATCCTGCATCCAGAAGCCGTCCGCCGACTCAGAAGCGGACCGGATTGGATCCCAGAGAACAGGCGGCCAGTCGGCGTACAGTCTGTCAAAGGTCGGCAGCGCCTCGGGGGCGAGTCTGAGAAGAGCCCCACGCCACGTCGTCAGTTGCCCGATGTTGACATTGAGGTCCGAGTGCTTCTGAAGGTTGAGAGGGTCCGCTTTATGCTGGACATGAGCGTGCAACATCGCCGCCATCGCCTGAATGAAACCAACCGCGCAGCCTGAGTTGTCCTCGAAGTCCGCCACGGACAAGCGCGCGGTGGGCAGAAGCGGGCCGAGCGCGTCATCGGGGTGGTACTCGGCAATGAAGGCCGCCGCGAGCGCGTAGTTCTTGGCTGCGTAGGTCAGCCCCAAATCCCGGCAGCAGCCTGCGAGCAGGAGCATGACGCGGACGGCGCCCTCGATGCGGTCCCCAGAAAACCACTTCGCCTTGGCCTTGTGGAGCTCGCGGATCGCCGTCAGTGGATGATCATTGTCCAGAAGCGCGAGCGCCCTTCTGAGCGCCTTTTCACCCGCCACGGCGCCGCCGGCCCGCTCCGCAATCAGTTCGTCGGCGCGTTCCGCCAAGGCGAGCAACTCCGCATCCTCGCCCGTGATCGCGATCACCTTGGTCAGGAAATCCGAGAAGTCTTCGATCGGAAAGAGTGGCGTAGACTTGGCTTCATCGAGCATCCGTCCCCAATCCGAACGAGACGCGTCGGGATCGCTTGGTGCGTCCGGAGCGCTCGGGAGTCCGCTGATGTGCCCGCGGACGCGAAGTAGCCCGGTGCGACGCACCGGGCCGGGCGCGGTCTCGATCTCGCGATCGATTACGTCGAGAAGGGTGTTTCGCCACGCAACGAGCTCCTCCAATGAGCCGTGATAGGTCGAGTGGAGCAAGCCGCCGTGCGCATAGACGAGCAAGGTGGCTGCGTTCTGCAGGTCAGCCTGCCCGGTCCATTCACCGACGTCGGAGTAGTAGTCGCGGAGCCTGTGCGCCTGGGGGTTCAGATCCCCGAACCCTCGAAGGGACGCGACCGCGATCTCATAGGCCGCGTTCCGGGCGAGACCACGCGGTGCAGCCTCGTGCGCCGCGAAGACCTCCATCTTCGAAATCCAGAAGCGGAGATCGTGACGTGCTTCGATGTCGAAGGTCGCTCGCCGCACACCGCGCTTTATGTCCGTGAAGTCGGCCTGGCTTATCACCAGCGGTTCGCGGTCTCGCCAACGGGCAAGACGATCATCGTACCCGTCGCCACTCGCAGGACCTGCGGGGCCGGTCTCGGCCGGCAGCGAAAGGTACTGCTGGGCGATCCAGAACAGGTCGCGATCTGCCAGCCATTCGGCGATCGCCTGGCCATCGAAAATCCTGAGCTCGATGTTGTGCTCGTCTCTCGCCCACTTCTGCAATCTGCGGCGCCGACCGATCGGGAAATCCGCCTCGCAGAAGTAGACGATCTCATCGACGGCCCCGCCCGCGACGATGGACTTCACATCCTTCTTGATCTTCGGTTCGATCCGCTTCTCGAGACTGCAGGCGAACACGACCTCGCGGGCTCCGGAGGCCTGTGCGACGAACGGCGAGTTCGCGGTCAAGGGAAGCGGCAGGTTCGTCCTGAACGACTCGAAATCCCGGCCTCCATCACCGCCCGCACTGACGGGGCCGGTCGCGGGCAGGATGTTCGAATAGAGCCGAGCTCGCGCGACGTGTCGCGTCAGATGCTCGAAGTCATGGTGCGCATTGAGCGCGCCCAGCTCGTTCAGGTGATAGCGGAGAACGCGAGAAAGCTGTGCTGGCGAGGGGCCGTCGGCCAAGGCGTATTTGTCCCGTCTAGGTTTTTGCGCCCGTTTCCGGGTCCTAGCTGTAGTTGTGATGCTGATTTGGTTGCTGTGGAAGGCTAACGGAAGTCCCGCGTTCGCACCCGGATCGCCTCAAGCGACAGATCGGGGATGTATATGTCCCGCACCTTGGGCGTGCGGGCGTCGGGCGCGCTGCCGCGATAGACCTCGTCGCCCCGGCCGTGCGGCAGGGGGAAGTGATCCCGCTGGCCTAGTGACGCCAGCAGGTCGGATGCGTCGTGCAGGCGTGTCGCCACGATGTGGACGACCTCGCCCTCGCGCTGGACCTTCCCGTCCACGACGAGAAGGCTGGCGCCGAGCACGATTCGGCGCTGCTGTTCATAGAGGCTGGGCCAGATGACCAGATTGGCGACGCCGGTCTCGTCCTCGATGGTGATGAACATCACGCCCTTGGCCGACCCGGGCTTCTGACGGACGAGCACCAGACCCGCGACCCGGGTCTGGCGGCGGTCCCGCATCGCCGAGGCGTCGGCGCAGGTCATGACATGACGTGACTGGAGGGTGTCGCGCAGGAAGGCGACCGGATGCTCGCGCAAGGTTAGGCCGACATGGCTGTAGTCCTCGACCACCTCTTGGCCCGCCGGCATTCCGGGCAGGGTCGCGTCCGGCTCAGCGACCTCCGGCGTTGTCGCGCCATCGTCCTGGACGACGGCGAACAGAGGCAGGGGATCATCGCGCAGGGCCCTGATCGCCCATAGCGCCTCGCGCCTTTGCAGCCCCAGCGACGGCAGGAAGGCGTCCGCCTCTGCGAGGCGGGTGAGGGCGCCGACCGGCGTCGAGGAGCGTCGCCACACATCCTCGACACTGGTGAAGGCGGCCGCCCGCCGGTGAACGATGAGGCGCCCTGCATCCGCGTTCGCCAGGCCGCGCACCATGCGCAGGCCGAGGCGGACGGCGAACCGGTCCTCACGGTTGGTGGGCTCAAGCGTGCAGTCCCAGCGGCTGGCGTTGACGCAGACCGGGCGGATTTCGACGCCGTGCTCACGGGCGTCGCGAACGATCTGGGCCGGGGCGTAGAAGCCCATGGGTTGGGCGTTCAGCAGGGCGGCGCAGAAGACGTCAGGGTGATGGCATTTCAGCCAGGATGAGGCGTAGGCGATCAGGGCGAAGGACGCCGCATGGCTCTCGGGGAAACCATAGGAGCCGAAGCCCTCCAGCTGGCTGAAGGTCTTCTCGGCGAACTCGGCCGTATAGCCGCGCTCCACCATGCCGTTGACCAGCTTATCCTTGAAATGGCTGACGCCGCCGGTGAACTTGAACGTCGCCATGGCCCGGCGCAGTTGGTCCGCCTCGGACGCCGTGAACCCGGCGCATTCGATGGCGACCCGCATCGCCTGTTCCTGGAAGAGGGGGACACCGAGCGTCTTGCCCAGCACCCGCTCCAGCTCCGGCTTGGGATAGTCGACCGGCTCCTTGCCCTCGCGCCGCCGAAGATAGGGATGGACCATGTCGCCCTGGATCGGGCCGGGGCGGACGATCGCCACCTCGATGACCAGGTCGTAGAAGGTGCGCGGTTTGATCCGGGGGAGCATGGCCATCTGGGCCCGGCTCTCGATCTGGAAGACCCCCAGCGTGTCCGCCTTGCGGATCATCGCATAGGTCTTCGGATCCTCGGCCGGGATGGAGGCCAGATCGAGCCCGACGCCCTTGTGGTCCCGCAGCAGGTCCAGGCCCCGCCGCATGCAGCTCAACATGCCGAGCGCGAGCACATCGACCTTCATGAACTTCAGGGCATCGATGTCGTCCTTGTCCCATTCGATGACCTGGCGGTCCTTCATCGCCGCAGGCTCGATGGGGACGAGATCGTCCAGTCGGTCGTCCGTCAGGACGAAGCCGCCCGGGTGTTGGCTCAAGTGCCGGGGAAAGCCGATCAGCTGGCGGGACAGGTCGAGCGCCAGCCGAAGGCGACGATCCTGGAGGTTGAGGTTCAGTTCCTCGGCGTGTCGATCCTCGACGCCCTCGCTCGAATAGCTCCAGACCTGGGACGACAGCGTCTTGATCAGATCCTCGGACAGGCCGAGCGCCTTTCCCACGTCGCGCAAGGCGCCGCGCGACCGATAGCGGATCACGGTGGCGCACAGCGCCGAGCGATCGCGGCCGTAGGTCTCATAGACCCACTGGATCACCTCTTCGCGTCGTTCGTGTTCGAAATCGACGTCGATGTCCGGCGGCTCCTTCCGCTCCTGGCTGACGAAGCGTTCGAACAGCAGGTCGTTGCGGCCCGGGTCGATCGAGGTGATGCCCAACACGAAACAGACCGCCGAATTGGCGGCCGATCCCCGGCCCTGGCAGAGGATGTCCCGGCTTCGGGCGAAGCGGACGATGGAGTTCACCGTCAGGAAATAGGGCGCATAGCCCAGGGCCTCGATCAGCGTCAGCTCATGCTTCAGGCTGGCGCGGACCTTGTCCGGCAGACCGTCCGGGTAGCGATCAGCCGCGCCCTCCCAGGTCAGTCGCTCCAGCGCCTGCTGCGGGGTCAGGCCGGGCAGGGCGGCCTCTCTGGGATATTGATACGACAGCTCGTCGAGGCTGAACCGGCAGCGCTCGGTGATCTCGACCGCCCGGCGCAGAGCGTCCGGATAGCGGGCGAATAGCCGGTGCATCTCCTCGGCGCGCTTCAGATGACGATCGGCCGATCGTTCCCGCTTGAAGCCGACATCGTCGATCGTGCAGCCCTCGCGAATGCAGGTCAGCACGTCCTGAAGGATGCGGCGGTCCGGGTGGTGGAAGAGGACGTCGTTGGTCACGACGGTCTTCACCCCAAGATCCTGCGCCAGCTCCGACAGCTGATGCAGCCGCATCTGGTCCCGGGGGCGTCGCCGCAGGGTCAGGGCGCAAAAGGCGTCAGCGCCGAAGATGTCGGCCAGGGCCGAGAGGCGTCGGCGGCACGACGCATCGGCGCGATCGGTGACGAGCGCGGCGATCAGGCCTCCGGCATGGTCCGCCAGATCGGACCAGTCGAGGCGACACGCGCCCTTGCCTGCGCGCCCCTTGCCGAGGGTCAGCAAGCGACACAGGCGACTGTAGGCCGCCCGATCGGTCGGATAGACCAGTATGGCCGTCTCATCGACGAGCTCGAGACGACAGCCGATCACCAGTCGGACCCCGGTCGCCTTGGCGGCCTCGTGCGCCCGCACGATGCCGGCGACGCTGTTCCGGTCGGTGATGGCGAGCGCCTCCAGGCCGCAGACGGCGGCCTGGGCGAACAACTCGTCGCAACTGCTCGCGCCACGCAGGAACGAGAAGTGGGAGGCGCACTGGAGTTCGGCATAGCGCCGCGTCGCGGTCTCGCTCATCCGAACCGGCCGTGGATGAACCAGGCCTGGGAGCCGGTCTTCGCATCCTCGCCGTCGCCGGCCCGGAACAGCCAGAAGCGCTCGCCGGCGTCGTCCTCAACCTGGAAGTAGTCGCGGACCGCCCACATCTCCGCATCGCGTCGCCCCCACTCGCCGAAGATCCGCTCCGGGCCGTCGGCCCGGCGAATCCGGCGGCGAACGCCGCGCCATGTGAAGTGGGTCGGCGGGTTATCGGGCAGGAGTGCGATGGTCTCGATCGGCTCCGGCTTGCGGAACAGCCGCGTCGGGCGCGGCCAGTCCGGCGCCCAGGCCCCGCCCGTCGGGGCGGACAGGGGCGCGACCTTCCGGGTGGAGCGCTCCGGGACGTCGCTTTCCACCGGAGACAGTCGATAGAGCTGGTCGGCGCCGATTCGGTTCGCCAGCGTATCGACGAGCAGGGACACGTCCGGTGCGGCTTCCGCTCCGAGACTCGTAGCGGCGGGCCGCCAGTTCAGCGGCTCGGCCGCGCTGGCGGCCAGCGTCATGCGGTCGATGCCGAAGCCGGGCGCGATCGTTTCGATCTTGTCGGTCAGCAGCCGGGTCAGTCGGCGCACGTCGCGCACCGGCCGGGCCAGACCCACGCGGACGGCCTCGATCCGGTTGTCCACGCGGTAGCAGAGCCAGTCGAGCCGCCGCGCCCCCAGGCCGCGCGTTTCCAACTGCCCACACAGGGTTTCGGCCAGGGCGCCGGCGTACCGGGCCAGGGTTTCGGGGGCCCCGATCGGCTCGGCGAAGACCCGTTCGACGCGGGGCGTCTCAGGCGCCTCGACCGGGATCAGGGGCTCGCCCGACCGGCCATAGGCCTGGTCGAGACGCCGGCCCAGCTCCGCTCCGAAACGGAGCTGGAGAGGCGCGCGGGGCCGGTGGGCGACGTCGCCGATCCGCTCGAACCCCATTCGCCTCAGCCCGGCGGGAAGGTCCGCCGGGAGGCGCAAGGCCTCCAGCGGCAAGGGGGAGAGCGCCGCATCGACGCCGTCGTCCGCGATGAGGCTCTGGTTGGCGCGGAAACGGGCGACCGCATGGGCGGCGCCGAGCGTGGGGCCGACGACGCCCCGACTGGTCACGCCGACGCCCTGAAGGCGCGTCGCCAGATCGCGCAGAAGCGCCGCCTCGCCTCCCTTAAGATGGGCGGCGCCGGTGACGTCGATCGCCAGCCCATCCGGCGGATCGGCCTGGCACACGGGGGCGTAGCGGTGCATCGCCCACAGGGCGAGGCGGTCCAGAGCCTCGGCGTCGCCATGCGGATCGGCGTCTCTCACGTCCAGACCCGGGATCAGGGCCTGGGCCTGGGTCGCGGCCATGCCGACGCGCGCGCCGGAGGCGGCGGCGGCGGCGTTGCAGGCTGTCACGACTCGTTTGCGACCGATCCGGCCGGTGAGGACGAGAGGATGCTCAGGCGGCGGCGCGTCGGCGCCCAGCCGGCGGTGCAACCGATCGACGGGCCAGTTCGGCAGGAAGAGCGAGACGACCCGTCTCATCGCAAGCGTCCAGAATAAAGTCCGCCGCGTCGGCGCCGCGGCAACGCATAAGTTCGATCCGCCATCGCGCCCGACCGATCCCGGGGACCGGCAAGGGCGCCGATGGCTCGGCGCTGACGCGCCAGCGCGTGGCGGCGGCGGTCGGCTGGCCGAAGTCGGCGGCCTCCGCCGCCCGGCGCCATCGCCGGACCGCAAGGCCGATGACGCCCGACGCCTCGGCGGCCAGCTGCAGCCGACGTGAGGCGGTCATGGTCAGGCGGGACGTCTCGCAGACGACGCCCGCCAGCCCGCCATGGCGCAGGCCTTCCTCGAAACATGCCATCAGCGCCTTCTCGTCGCCCGCCTCGACGTAGATGACCCGGTCCGGTCCCAGCCCTGCATGGTTGAGCGCGGGGGCGAACAGGTCGGGGCGGGTGATGCACCACAGAACCGGTCCGGGCAGACGGGCGACGATGCCCGCTGCGAACAGGGCGGCCGCCGCGCCGCCGACGGCATCGTCGCCGCCCCCGGCCACCTCGTGGAGCGCCCCGAGCGCCAGACCTCCGCCCGGCAGGGCGGCGTCCAGCGTCGCCACCTCGAACGGCAGCACGCCGGCCGCGCGACGGTCAGCCTGCTCCAGCGCGCGAACCTTGGCGCGCAGATCGTCGAAGTGGGCCGAGCGGGCGGCCGGCATAGACGAACTCCTCCTCGTCTCTACAATGTTCCTGAAATGTTCTGGTTCGAAGGTGAGGCCGGAGTCAATCCGGCCGGCGCCTTTTCCCCCGGGATTTGCGGCGACCCCGGAGCCGTGAAATCCTCGGCGCGACGTCACGGGAGCTCAGGTCATGTGCAACGAGTACCAACTCATCCTGCCGTTCGACGATGTGATCGCGGCGTTCAATCTGACGGGAAATCGGCTCGTCTTTCCCGGCGGCATGCCGAACTTCGGCCCGATGGCCTCGATCCGCATCGGGGATCGGGCCCCGATCATCCAGATGGGGGCGGAGGGGCCCGAAGCCGTCATGACCCCCTGGGCCTGGAAGGGGCAGGGCGGACGCCCGGTCTTCAACTTCCGATCCGACGGGCGATCCTTCGAGGGGTCGCACCGGTGCCTGATCCCGGCGGACGGCTTCTTCGAGTTCACCGACCCCGAACCCGGACAGAAGCGAAAGACCAAATGGCGCTTTACCCTGTTCGGCCAGCGGCTCTTCTGGGTGGCGGGCCTGATCAAGGAGGGCGCCTTCGCCATGCTGACCACCGAGCCGGGGAAGGATATCGCCCCCTATCACGACCGGCAGATCGTGGTGCTTCGGCCCGAGGACGGTGCGGCCTGGCTCGACCTTCAGCGGCCCCAGACCGAACTGTTGCGGGCTCTGCCCGCCGGGAGCCTCGACGTCGAGAAGGTCTTCCCCGCCGCCGCCTGAGCGCCGGTTTGAGCCTGGGCGGGTCGGGGCCTGACCGACCATGCCGGGGACCGATAGCGGTGACGGGGTGTTCGGGGCGGCCGGGGTCTCGCATCCTTTTCGCGCCAGCCGGCGCTGCCTCTCGATGAGGCGGATCTGACCGAAACCCGGTCGGCTGGCGCAACCGCTTGCGCGACTTTCATCCCCGGCCTGACGGCCTTCCTCGCGAAACAAGAAAGTCTCTTGTCGCGGTCCTCCGCTTCGCTGCGGGGGCTCGCTCCGCTCTCCCTGCGCGCCGCCCGGGCCCCGGTCTCCCGATCGCCATCGAGGCCGCGGCAGGCGTGGCCCGAAGCAAAGGAGAGACTGACATGGCCACCATCGGCACCTTCACCGCCCAAGGCGACGGCTACACCGGTTCGATCAAGACCCTCACCCTGAACGTCAAGGCGGCGGTTCTTCGGCCCAACGAGAAGAACGACGACAAGGCCCCCGACTTCCGGATCTTCGCCGGCCAGACCGAGTTCGGCGCCGCCTGGAAGCGCAAGAGCCAGCAAGACCGCGACTACCTCTCGGTCAAGCTCGACGATCCCAGCTTCCCGGGACCGATCTACGCCTCCCTGGTGGAGGTCGAGGGCGGACACAGCCTGATCTGGTCCCGCTGACCCAAGAGCCGCGGGGGGGCGGAGACCGCGCCGCCGCTCCTTCTTCCCACACTCCGTTTCGAGGAGGCCGCCATGACGCGCCCCGCCGATCCCGCACGCCCGGACATCCACACCCGGATCACCCAACAGATCATCGCCCAGCTCGAAGCCGGGGTCCGCCCCTGGACCCAGCCCTGGAAGGCCTCGATCTCCGTCAGCCGCCCGCTCCGCCATGATGGAACGCCCTACAACGGCATCAATGTCGTCCTGCTCTGGGGCGAAGCGGCCAGCCGGGGATTCAGCCGCTCCACCTGGATGACCTTCCGTCAGGCGCTGGCCCTCGGCGCCCACGTCCGTAAGGGCGAACGCGGCGCGACGGTCGTCTACGCCAACCAGATCGTCCGTGAGGACACCGACGACACGGGCGCGGACGTCCAGCAGCGCATCCCGTTCCTGAAGGCCTACACCGTCTTCAACGTCGATCAGATCGAAGGCCTGCCGGAGCGCTTCGGCGAACCGGAGATGATCGAGATTAATCCGGATGAGCGGATCGCCCGCATCGACGGCTTCTTCAGACACTGCGGCGCCGAGATCCGGCACGGCGGCGGCAGCGCCTACTACGCCCCGGGTCCGGACCATGTGCAGATGCCGCCGTTCGAATGTTTCGAGACGGCGGACGACTACTACAGCACCCTCGGCCACGAGATGACCCACTGGACGCGCCATCCCACGCGTCTCGATCGGGACCTGGGCCGTCAGCGCTTCGGCGACGCCGGCTATGCCCGCGAAGAGCTCGTCGCCGAGCTCGGTGCCGCCTTCCTCTGCGCGGACCTCGGGCTCGCCCTCGAACCGCGCGAGGACCATGCGGCCTATATCGCCAACTGGCTCGAGGTCCTGAAGGTCGACAAGCGCTTCATCGTCTCGGCGGCCTCGCACGCGCAGAAGGCGGTCGACCATCTGCACGGTCTGCAGCCCTGAGGCCGGGACGGGCCGACGAGCCGTCGGCCCGCTTCCTCAGAAGTCGAGGAAGATCGCGGCCTTCTGTCGGTCCGCGAGGCTGACGACTGTGTGCGTGAACGCCGCGTTCTCGGCGTAGCTGGCCTCGAGAAGACCGATGAGGCGCTCCCGGTTGCGCGCCTGGGTCGGGCTCAGGGCGGCCTTCAAATCCCGAACCTCGTGCTCGTCCACACTGGAGATCCAGCTGAAGAATTTGGCGAGGAAGCCGACCATCACATCGGAGACCTGGACGCCGGGATCGTCATGCGACCTCTCGACGAAGCGATAGTTGCAAAAGGGGGCGTCGCCGTCGGTCAACGTCATCCGGGCGAGCTCGCCGGAGACGACGTCCTCGGCGTCGAAGATGTGGCTCGCATTCTTCAAGATGCAGATGCGCTCCAGGAAGAAATCCCGGAAGCCGTCGATCAGAACCCGCGCTTCCCCGCCCTCGATGAAGGGCAGGGGATGGTGGCGGCCCATCTGCAGCAGGCCCCGCAGCATCTGGTAGCCGAAATGATCCAGCAGACCGGCGTGATCTTCCGCGAAGGCGATCAACTCGGTCATGAAGGCGTGCCGGTTTTCCGGCTTCAGGTCGGGATAGTCGAACCGGGCCATCAGGGCCGCGGTCCGGGCGCGGTCGTCGCGAAGCACGGTGCAGAGGTCCGACTTCAGGGTTTCCCCGAAGCCGTCCGGCATTTCCCCGGCCGCCAGCACCGAGTCGACGACATCGACGACGGACCAGTAGAAGGGGTCGAGCGCGAGGTAGTGGACGAGGAGGTCTTCCTTCAGCGCCCAGTCGAGAAACGTTTCCAGCTTCCTCGACCCGAGGACCTTCGGAAACTCGCCCCGGCCGAAGAGCGCGAAATGCAGCTCCTCGGCGTTGGGCTGGATGAAGGCCCGCGCCCTCAGCGGCGCGACATCGATCGGGGTCGAATCCCGACGACCGAGACCGCCGAGCACCCAGCAGTTCAGATCCGGGACGTTGAAGGCGTCGGCCTGGAGATGCAGTCGCCGGATATTGTTCGTTTCGTCGTAGTAGAGCCAGTAGGCCCGGTCGGCGTGGATCAGGCCGTGCGCCTTGATGGCCGTCCGCCTCAGCATGTTCACGTCGATGACCGGGCTCGTCGTCCCGGAGGGCTCGCTCACGCCTCGTCCTTCCCGGGGCGGGGCAGGGCGAGACGCTCGGCCGGGTGGACCTCGGGGAAGCGGTCGACCGTCCCGCGCCAGTCGTCCATCGCCGGCGACAGCCAGCGGGTCATCTCCAGCATGGCCTGATGCAGCTTGGGCAGGTTCCAGTAGAGAATGGGTTCGTGGTGGGCGATCCGGTTCCGCAGGAGCCGCACCTGTGTCAGGCGCGCGGTGAAGTCCTTCCTGGCCAGGAAGCGGCCTTCCCGCGTGGCGATCCGGTGCAGGGTGCGCTTCCACAGATCGTCCTGCTCCCGCCCGAACATCGAGGTCCAGAAGCTGAAGGTCAGGGCGGCGACCACGCGGCCGTCCTCGATCGGCTTGCCCGCCTCGGTCAGCTCGGCGATCGCCGTGCGCACCTGTTCGGCCTGACGGTCGGTGACGTGACCGGCCTCGGGCTGGAACCAGCCCGGGCCATGGGCCTCGGACATCACCGTATGGATGCGATTGCGCAGCGCCACCTCCAGGGCCTGGAGGGGCACATAGAGGGCTTCGGAGACCTGGGTGTTCAGCGTATAGAGTGCCACGGCGCGCTCGCGGTCGCCTTCCGCCCACGCGACATAGCGGGCGAAGCGTTCGAGAGAGAGCGCGGCTTCCACCGCATCGGCGTCGGCCGCCGGCCTTGCATCAGGGTGGGTCATGGATTATCTCTACCTGCGTACACCCCGGGATCGCCTCTGCTGCAAAGCATGCCCCCGGGGTAAATCAATTCTGGGCCCGGACTTTACGGCTGACGCAGTCCCACCGGAGTGGAGACACGAAGCCGGGCGGCCTCCCGATCCTTGCGCGCCTGGGTGAACTCGGGTTCGAGCTTGCGGACCCGTTCGATCAGACCATCGAGATGGTAGATGTTGGAGGCCCAGTCGCCGGCCGCCGTCTTGCGCATCTCGCGACGCACCAGGCCGGCCTGCTCAAGCTGCCGCATATTGGTCTGGATAGTCTTCGGCTTCACACCGATGCGGCGGCCGAGCTCCGCCCGCGACGGGAAGGGGGCGCGGTTCGGGTCCCGGTAGTAGTCCAGCAGCTGAACCAGGATGTTGAACTGCATTGCGGTCAGCCCCAGTCGCGACTGCGCCTGGATCAGGATCGACGGGATGCCGGCATAACCGTTGGCGATGACGGCCTTGCCCCAGATCCGGTCCTGCGACGCGGCGGTCTTGGCGGGGGGCGGGGCGGGGGCGAGC